>CAMEKS010000026.1 GCA_945921465.1 uncultured Clostridia bacterium
CCAATTTTTTGACCAAGAAATAGAAGTTGTAGCTAGCGGCAGAACTGATGCTGGAGTATCCGCAATTAGTCAAATTGCACATATAGATGTAGATGACAACAAGGTTAATCGACTTGTTGTAAAAGACTGGGATTCCGCTATGCAAAGCCTTGCAATAAGGCTTAATTTGGCACTTCCAGAAGATATTAGGATTAGTAAAATATCTCGAATTAACGAAGATTTTCACGCAAGATTTAATGCCAAACGCAAAACTTATGCATACAACTTTTATTCTTCTCCTATCGAGATTCCTTACTTGTCACAATTTGCACTGTGGGTCAAGCATCAAATTGACCCTAAATTGGTGGCAGAAGGCTTAAAACAAATTATAGGCACTCACGATTTTACTTCTTTTTGTTCTGCCTCAACAGAGACTGAATCTAAAGTAAGAACAATTTACGATGCCAAAATAGTTCAAAATGAATTGGGGTACTATACCATCTTTGTTACAGGTAATGGATTTCTATACAATATGGTCAGAATTATAGTTGGCACAATGTTATCGGTAGGTAGGGGCAAAATTTCACCTACTTTCATTCCAGCAATTCTTGCCGCCAAGGATAGAACACTTGCTGGCAAAACCGTGGCTGCAAATGCTTTGGTTTTAGTAAATGTGGGTTATGATAAATAGCAATATATTGCTAATTAATATGCTAAAATATGCTTAATATTTTCTCACTTCACAAAGCAACAAATATTACTAACATAGTAATGATATATATTACAAATTAAATTATTTTTTATATGCTATTGGTACTAACTTGTGTTAGATAACCGCAAATGTGTCACATGTAGGGGATTACTGATTGCATAAAATCGATTATATTAACATATGATTATCTTAGTTTATAATTTCTGATAAATAAAAAATACTCCACCAATTAGCCAATTTAGGCTCTGTCTGGTGGGGTATTTGTCTTAATATTCTAATTATTATAGCGTTTTTTTATTATTTTTTCAATCCATGCCACGGCAAAATACATTACTGCAGCAAGCAAGCAAAGGATAACAGTGCTTGCCATTACTAAGTCTAGATTAAATATTTGTCCGCCATAGACTATAAGATATCCTAATCCTGCGCGGGAATTAAGATATTCACCCATAATAGTTCCTACCCATGTCAATCCTACATTAACCTTAAGTACACCTATGAAGTCGCAGATAGAGTTAGGGATGATAAGTTTGGTTAAGATTTGAAATTTGTTGGCATTGTAACTTCTTAATAGTAATATCTTGCCATTATCACAATTAACGAAAGCTGCAAGCATTGTTAGAGTAGTAATAATGACCATTATTAGTACATCCATCAACACAATAGATGCTGTTCCTATACCCACCCATATAATTATTATTGGACCTAAAGCAATCTTTGGCAACGAATTAAGCACTACTATAAATGGATCGAGTATGCGTCTTAACGTTTCATTCCACCATAATAGCATTGCGAGTAGGGTGCCTAGAGCAGTTGCGATAACGAAGCCAATGATTGCTTCGTATAGGGTGGTAGAGATATGCAACCATAATTCACCAGAAGCTGCAATTGTGGCTATTGTAGTTACAATCCTAGATGGACAACTCATTATAAAGGTGTCTATAGCACCTGTTACTGCTAGCAATTCCCATAAGCCAATTAGTGATAACAGTATACCAATCTGAATGATTATAATGAATATTTTTGTGCGTTTTGCTTTAGATAGATATTTGGCATATTCCTTAGACTGAGGAATGACATTTTTCATTGCAATTCCTCCCATATTTTATTAAATAATTTTTTGCTTTCCACAGATTCTCGTCTTTCAAAAGGCGTAGGGATATCAAGCAAATTAACCTGATGAATAGACTTGACTATAGCAGGTCGTTTGGTCAAAACCACGATTTTGTCGCTCATACTTATTGCTTCAGCAAGGTCGTGTGTAACGAGTATACTAGCAATCTTTTCTTCTCGTAATATTTTGTATACATCATCTACTACGTTGAGTCTAGTCTGATAATCTAATGCACTGAATGCTTCATCCAATAGCATTATTTTAGGTTGTAATGCCAATGTCCTAATTAATGCTGCACGTTGCCTCATTCCGCCAGACAGCTCGCTAGGGTGACTATTTCTAAATTCCCAAAGCCCATATTTTTGCAGTAATTTGTCTACACGCAATTTTGCTTCTTCAGACAGTTTGCCCTGGACTTCTAGACCCAGATAGATATTTTTAAGTATAGTTCTCCACTCGAATAGTTCGTCTTTTTGAAACATATATCCTATTTTGTTGCTTATTTTTGCATCTTGTCCTTCTACAAGTATACTGCCTTTTGTGGGACTTAGTAGACCAGATATCAGTGATAATATGGTTGTTTTGCCACATCCGCTAGGACCTACTATGCTGACAAATTCGCTATTCTTAACGTCAAAAGATATGTCATCTAACGCCTTTGTTTCGCCATTTTTGCTAAAATATGTTAGACCGACATTCTTTAATTCTAATATGTTCATTTCATCAATACTCCCAATAATATTTTAGCATTACTTCATTATATTGATAGTTTAATAAATATGTGATAGTGTGAGTATGGTTGGCAATAAATTCCGCAAGTTTTATCTACCAATCTAAATTAATATTTGTTAAATTATGTATTGCTTGCAAAAAAACAAGACGAGAATTCTATCTCGTCTTGTTAACAATTCAATTAACATATGCACAATATGGAATTTTGTGCTGCAGTACTATTTAATTAACATACTATCCAAGCATTTCATTAATCATATTGGTTGCATAATTATTGTTGACAATCTTGCTAAACTCTACTCTGCTATTAATTACTCCGGCATCAATCATAATATCAAGTAATCTATTATAGGAACTTTCGGTCATAATAGGGGTGGAGTTCCAGGCATCTATACGGATATAGTTGTTTAGGCTCGATTTGATTATATCTTCATCTGTATCGGCAAAAGAAGGCTTTAGGGCATCTACTACATCGTCAATATTAGCAGATATCAAATAATTGTACCCACGCATAACCGCTTTTAAGAACTTGTTAATTTTGTCATTGTGTTTGTCAATGTAACTGCTTGTAGCCATAAAACAAGTATATGGTACTTCACCTGCCTCTTCGCCAACGCTAGCAACAATATAACCTTGTTTGTTTTTTTCTAATACGCTACCAGTAGGCTCAAATGTAGTCATATAATCGGCAGTACCAGAAATAAATGCGGGGGTCATATTATTAAATGCGACATCATAATTAATTGTAATGTTTTCCCCATTAACGAGACCCTTGCTCTTCAGTACATATTCTAGTGCCATAGCTGGCATTCCGCCACGTCTGCCACCCAGAATTTCTTGACCTTGCAACGAATTCCAATCAAATACGCCATCTACTGCTTTTCTGCCAATAATAAATGAACCATCACGCTTGGTCAATTGCCCAAATATTACTGGCAAATCGCTACGCCCTTGGTTGGCTACATACACAGCAGTTTCGGGGCCCAATAATGCTACATCACACGCACCAGATAACAGTGCAGTCATACTATTGTCACTTCCGCCACCATTGGTCAATTCTATTTCTATCCCTTCTTCTTCGAAATAACCTTTGTTGATAGCAACATAGAATGGCGCATAGAATATACTATGTGTTACTTCATTAACTCTAATCACGTTGTCACCAGTGCCACAGCCGACTACTATCCACGATATAGACATTGTTATTATAAGTAAAATAACTGCAAATTTTTTCATAACCTCTCCTAAAATATTTTGCAAAAGCAATTAATATACTATATTCGCCTATTTAATTATTTGTGCTATATAGAGTTGTATCATCTTATCTCAGAACTTTATAGGATATCTAATGTTTATAGCGGCAAGATTAATATTGTCTTATTTTTTTCATACATAATGTAATAATTTGATTGATTAATAAAAAATATTAAAAAATTAATATAATTTTTAATTTTAGCATTGTAAAAACTGTAAAAGTATGCTATACTAGCATCGACAAAATAAAAATCGGAGTGAAAATTATGATTAAATTATTACTTGCAGAAGGTTTTTGGGGTGGATTATGGGACAAAATATCCCTTCTTTTCCAGACTTACAATTTTTGGATTGCTATGTTTGTAGCAATGCTTGGCGTTGCACTACTAGTGCTATCTAGAAGAATGGCAAGGGTGCACGAGGGGCAAGACGAAATTCCTAATAACAACAAGGTCTATCTTACTTATAAGGTTTTGTCGTGTGTATGTGTACTTACTGCAGTAATTATCCTGATTTTCTTCTGTTAATACAATCTATGTGATGTAGATTTGCTTACGTTTTCGCTCGCAACTCTGGTCGTTATCGCAATCATCTGCCAGTTCTTGCGGCATCTTGATTGAATTAACATCAGTTGTACACAAGCGACCTTAGGGTATGTTTGTCTCTAACTTCCGATAATAGAATCGAAATTTGCGATAGTGTTTGGTTACTATCGCTTTTTTGTTGCATAACACAAAAAAAGATTTTGTAGGATTTATTATCTAATAATAGAATATCAAATATAATATCTAAGTATTTTTTTAATTAAAAATCACAAGCTTCTAGACTAGATTGCTTTTTATTATTATTGTTATCAAATCATTTATAATACCGATAGTAGTATAGCTCGGGGAAATAACTATAATCATGAGTTGCAAATTGGACTATCCCATTTAATATTAACATAATAATTGAAATTTGTTATAGCTATGCAGGTACTTGATATGTTATACATATTACAGAACAAAAGTTTTAACGATTAACTCTTTTGTATGAGTTTGGCTAAGACGTGGCAAAGTATTAATGTTTTTGTTAAATCTTAGCCAAAATACCTTGCCAAATACAACTATTTTGGTTATCATATCTTATGTAAAACATTCCAAAACAAATATTATTGCATTAACCCAAAAGGGCTAGTCAAACGCAGCAAATGTTGACTAATATTTGACTAATGTTATTATAATTATAAATATATTTGGCGATAAAATGGAGAGATAATATGACAAAATCTGAATTAGCAAAATACATAGACCATACTAATCTAAAACCAACTGCTACCAAAGAAGATATAGCAGAACTTTGCGATGAGGCAAATAAATATGGCTTTTATTCGGTGTGTGTTAATCCTAGATATGTGGAGTTTGCAAAAGAATATTTGGCGGATATGGATAGCAAGGTAAAAGTGGCTACAGTTGTCGGGTTTCCGCTAGGCGAGAATACTCAAGAGATTAAAACGATGGAGGCAGTAATGGCTTATGAGGCAGGTGCCGATGAGTTGGATATGGTTATGTCTATATCTGCATTAAAGTCCAAAGATTATGAGTATGTGTCTGAGGAAATAAGGCGAATAGTAGATGTATGCGATATTCCAGTCAAGGTGATATTAGAAACTTGCAAATTAACCAATGAAGAAATTGTTAAGGCTTGCGAGATAGCAGCAGAGGCTGGTGCCGCATTTGTTAAGACGTCTACAGGCTATGCCGAGAGTGGTGCAACTGCCGAAGTAGTTAAACTAATGGCGGATACTGTGGCAGGAGTGTGTGAGGTTAAAGCAAGTGGCGGGATACGCAACTTAGAATCAATGATAGATATGATATGTGCAGGTGCTACACGTATAGGAACCAGCAGCGGTGTTGAGATTATTCAAGAGTTTGTTGACAAAAAGAAGAAAAAATAGTCTAAAATATTAAGATATAGTCCAAAATAGAGTTAATCGTTTGACCACCGTTACAAATTAATGTATAATCATTAAGTTAATTAATTAGGGAGACAAATTATTTAGAATGAAAAAGCAAAGAGCAATAAGAAATTACATTATTTTGTCCATTTTACTACTAGTTTGCTTTGTTTTCAGTTTTGTGTCATTTAAGATACCAACTACTGTCAACAATTTTGCTGGTTTTATCAATGGTATTTATCGTGGCACCGACTTCAATAATGGGGTGACTGCTACATACACTGTCAGCCATACCGACAATTACGAGAATGACGAGTCGGCTACATTGGCTGCCAAGGCTAGGGTAGAAAAGTTAATTAGTGCCAAGTATGCTGAGTTTTCGGTAGAGATGTTAGATGACAATAAGATTAAGATTGTAATACCAAGACTAGAAGAGGATACTACTATATCATCTTACGATTTGGTCAATTACATTACTTTTACTACTACCGAAGTGACTGATAGTAATAGAGAGACGTTTGAGGCAAAATTTACTGGAAAACATATTTCAGGATCCAGATATTTCTCTAACAATGGTCAATTTGGTGCTTTGGTAGAATTTACTGAAGAAGGAAAAGAAGTGTTGCTAGAAATGGCAAACGGATTGTCTGAAACGAGTACTAGTACTTTATATATTTATCAGAATGCAGATTGGACTAGCGTATTAATTAGGATAAGTATTGATAAATCATCTTTGACAACTATTGCTAATAGTAAGCAGTTGTTTGTAAGCGATGTAAGTATTTTGCCTACCAAGGATGATGCTGTCAATTTTGCTAACAAAATTGCTAGTGGAATGCTTAATATAGATATGGAGACGGAGAATGGTGAGTCTATATGCAGTGCTAATTTCGGTGGTTCGGCAAGTTTGATCGCAGGACTGATTGTATTGGCTGTTATATTAATTACTGCAGCTCTGCTATGGGCTAGATATGGTCAATTATCTTTGGCTATGATTATGTCACAACTTTGTTTTGTGGCTATGTCGATAATATTGCTACCATTATTTAGTGCTATTCAGATGTCTTATGTAGGTGTAATTGGTATAATATTTGCTTATGCGATTACTCTAATTGGCAATATTGCTTATGTAGAGCGAGCTAGAGATGAATTTGCTGCTGGCAAAAAATTACTTGCTGGTTTCAAATCGGCTTATGTTAAGTCAGTTATTAGCAATGTGGACATGTATGTGATTACTTTCGTTACATCTGTAATTGTCGCATTGTTGGGTATGGGAGCAATCAAGACTATTGCATCAGTGATATCATTGTTATTAATTCCTAGTGCAATTACTACGTTGCTTATTAATAGAGGTATGGTAAAATGGTACCTAGATATCAACCCAACCAAGTATAAGAAGATAAAATTCGAGAAGGGGGCTGAGGCAGATGAAGAAAACTAATAAATGTCCATTACAAAATTGCATTACCAAAGCCGCTACTATTGATTACAAAAGTAGTGCAAAATGGTTAGTAATTATTCCCATATTGCTAATTGCTCTTACATTTATCTTAACATATTTTGTTGGCTTTAATATTGCTCCAACCATTGACAATAGATACGAATTAACTATAGATTTTGGAACTGAAATTAAGGATGAAAAACTACAAGAATACAAAACAACTATAGACGATACATTGGCAGAGAATAGTTTGTCGGCTATAGATTACAAATTGCAGGGTCAGAACATCTATACCGCAATTAATGTAACGTTAGATCCCAAATATACTGAGATGGAACCAGATAAGATGACTGAGATAATTGATTCTATTGAGACATATTTGCAGACTAATGTCAGTGAAATAATAGAAGTAGAATCTATGAATTATGTCCAAAGTGGAACTAATTCAGCTATTCTTCGAACTTTTATTGCTTTGTCAATAATATGTGTAGCAATATTCGTATATATGTGGATTAGATACAACTTTGCGACTGCGCTAATTGGTGGGATATTGCCTATGTTTACAGCAGTGCTAAACGTTGTTATGTATGGTCTATTCAGACTACCAGTAGACAAGTATTATCTTGGTATTGTGTTTGTCAGCGTGATTATTGCCATTATTGCATATGCATATTTTGCTGACAAGGTTAGAGAAATGGTTATGGATGACAAAGCATTAACTAACAACGAGTATGCCGCTAAGGCAAATACATTGGTTATTACTAATTTGTCAATGCCATTGTGTGTAATTATGGGAATTGTTATTTTGCTATTTGTGATCATGCTTTTTGTTAATATTGGTCTTGCTTGGTCGCTTCTATCTTTGGTACTATCCATTGCTTTTGGCGTGTTTGCTGCATTATATGTGGCTGTATCTGTCTGGTGCGTATCTTATAATAGAGTTAAGGATAATAGGATTAGAGCTCGTAAGGAAAGGATTGCCAAGGCGCAAGCCAAAGCAGAAAAGAAGAAAACTCAAAAAGCTGAAGAAGAAAACGATAACGACAAAATCGTTGTATAACTAATTAATCTCAAGTACTCTACAGTACTTGAGATTTTTTGTTTATATTTTCAATATAAGAAATTGATCTATGATGAGTGTATGATAATATGTGGTTATTATTAAAAAGGGATTAAGCGAAACAAACGCATATATTGTTTTTTAGTGTTTTGTATCCTATTGTTAATAAATCGAAAATAACTAAAATATTATATAGTTTTTGTTTAATTTGATTATATTTAATTAACCAAGATATAATGCTTAGAATTGTACAAATTAAGAAAATAAATACATATATACCATATTAATACTCAATAGATTTTGTATTAAAATTAAAAAGATACAAAATAATATACCAAACGCTTTTATATAACAGCAATTTGTAGTATAATAATTACGAAAAAAATAAAAGGATATTACAACAATAGTAAGCCTTCTAATAACCAACGATGGTTATTGCCAATAGTTATCATTAATAGATTATAATAAATATGCTAATTGTATTGGCCTATAGGACCAATAAAAGTTAG
Organism: uncultured Clostridia bacterium; assembly: GCA_945921465.1. Classification (GTDB taxonomy): domain Bacteria; phylum Bacillota; class Clostridia; order Christensenellales; family UBA1242; genus UBA11490. Next base: position 8,738 of record CAMEKS010000026.1, read on the forward strand.
GAGAATAGAAAAAATATATACTTTTATACCTACAAAAAGGCATAATTAATATAATTATGTTTAGTCCCATAAATGTAACTATTAAGTATAATATAATTACATTATTATTAGATATAATTGGCTTGCGAAAAAATGTAATAATATAATTAACTAATGAAACTAGTAAAGAAATCAACTAATCGTTTTGAAATTAACAAATTAGGACGACTTGCCAAAGAATTCGGTTTAGATCCTAATGTTATCAAATTATTAAATTCACGAGGCTATCGAACTAGAGAGTCGATAGATGCTTTTTTGCATCCCAATGTCAAAAATTTTTATGACCCATATCTATTAAAAGATATGAAGAGAGTCGTAGAGCGTATTAATAAAGCGGTTGCAGATAGAGAGAGCATAGTTATATTAGGAGACTACGATACAGATGGCATTAGTGCCACATCTATATTGTACAAGCATTTAAGTAAATTGGGTAACAAGCCTAATGTTTTCCTGCCCAATCGCATAGCTGATGGCTATGGATTATCATTTGAGACTATTGATAAGATTATTGAGTTGTATAACCCAAGCCTGATTATAACAGTAGACTGCGGAATATCTGCATATCAAGAGATAGAGTATGCTATGGGCAGAGGTGTAGATATAATTGTAACAGATCACCACGATATCCCAGACCAGTTGCCAAGATGTCCAATTATTAATCCAAAGATGCCTAACCAAGCATATCCATTTAAGGAATTATGTGGTGCTGGGGTTGCATTGAAGGTTGTACAGGCCTTAAGCGATATCAAAGAGTCTCTGCAGTATGTTACAATTGCTGCAATTGCTACAGTGGCTGATATAGTGCCATTAGTTGATGAGAATAGGCTAATAACATATTATGGTCTAAAAAATCAGAGAGACAATATGCCATTAGGATTGCAGAGACTTATTAAGAACCTAAAATTAATTATGCCATTATCTTCCACCGATGTATCGTTCAAATTAGCGCCTAAGATTAATGCAACAGGTAGAATGGGTGACCCAATGGTTGCTTTTAAGTTATATGTTTCGGAAGATTCTAAGACAATAGCCAATAACATACAAGCATTATTAGAACTGAACGAGAAGCGAGTGTTAGAGACCAATAATATAGTTGAAGACGCTATGAGAATGCTAGAAGATGTTAACACCGCCGAGAAAGGGATTATCGTAGTCGAGAATGATAATTGGGAGAGTGGCGTGCTAGGCATTATATGCTCTAGATTAGTGGATATATATAACAAGCCTGCTTGTGTGCTGGCCATGGTTGATGGGGAATTGAAAGGTAGTCTAAGGAGCGTGCCTAATGTCAATATTTATGATGCATTAGCTCATATTAAGCAAGACTTAGTGCAATTTGGCGGACATAATCAAGCGGCTGGCGTAACAATAGAACCAAAGAATTATCACAAATTTGTTAAGGACATTAATAACTATATACTTCGCACATATAGTAGAGAAGATTTTCTGATAGAAAAGAAATACGATATGGACTTAAGCAAAATTAAGTTGACTGACAAATTTGTTAGAGATTTAGATGCGCTAGAACCATTTGGCTTGAATAATGAGAAGCCTCTATTCAAGTTAACTTTTAACAACGCTACAGTGTCATTGATGCCACAATATCCTAATCATATTAAGGCGAAAATTAACGATATAGATTTTGTTGGATTTAATTTGGGACAGTATATCTATAATTTTTGTACTAATTCCAATAAGACTATTATATTTGAATTATCATTAAACAAATATGGCGGTACCAGCCGTATTAAGGGATTAATTAAGCATATTACTTTTGCCAAACTTAATACAACTGTTAAAACAGAGATTGTTAGTGGAATGTATCTTAATCAGTTGCAGTACATTAATTGCAGTGAGCCTGTGGACAACAAACCAATGCTATTAGAACAATCTCAATTACATCAATTAATAGACAAGTTAACATCTCAGTCGAAATTTGGAACACTAGTTGTATCTAATGGGATAGTGGGATATCAGCAATTAATAGGGGAGGTAGACTCTATATCTAATTTTGAATTGTATAACATAAATAACAAAACTGGTATTAATACCTTACTATTCTCACCATCTAGCAATGTAAAATATAACAATTTTGATAACATTATTTTGTTAGATGCACCGATTCATATCGGATATGTCAATTATCTTTGTGGATTGGGCAAAAAAGTATATGTTTGCAATACCAAATTCGATATGAGTAACCTTAAACAATTAGATGTTAGTCGGTCTATATTTGGTAAATATCATAATATGATTAAGAATTACATTGCCAAGAATCCCAACGCCACTATGGATACACTAACATTATTTAATGCTGTAAAACGTGCTAATCCACATTTTACTAATATCAAATTTAATCAATTTAACTTAGTTTTGTTAGTATTACAAGAACTTGGCATTGTAAAATATAGCAATGGAACATTAATATTTACTGATGTTGTTAGTAACCTAAAGAATAGCAAGATTTATAATTTTATCAGTTTGCTATTAGATATTTCCTAATTATATGATTTTCTATAAATAATTATGTAATGTAGGTAAAATGAATGATATTGTGCATAAATTACACAATGCAATAAACAATTTAATAAACATTTATTAATAAGATTAATTATTGTATTTAACAATACTATGTGTATTATTAAAGTATGTAAAAATACAATGATTATAAAAACAAAAACTAACTATTATTTATTAACTTATGATAGGTGAAAAATGAGAGAAGAAGAATTTTTGATAAAAATTAAGAAAAATTATTCGCTTGATAACAACTCACAAATTGTAGAAGCGTTAGGACAATTACGCCGCATAAATATACAAGACAGTGTATATAATTACAATTTTGCAATTAGTTTAGCCAACGAGATAATGGAGAACAAATTAGACTACAAATCGGTTGTTGTTGGTTTGTATTTTCCATTTATTGCTAATAATATGATTGATCAATTGGATCTAAATGCCATAGATGATGAGATATATACAATGCTGAAATCGCTTAATAGCATAGAGTCTCTTCATGTTTCCACCAAGCAAGAGCAACTAGACTCGATCAAAAGTATGTTTATAGCGATTGCTAAAGATATAAGGGTAATAATAATAAAACTATGTATCGAAGAAGAGAAATTGAATGCTATAGATAGATTTAGTAGCGAAGAGGTTGAAGAAATCTATCGTGGTTATAGCGATATCTATGCACCTATTGCTTCTATGCTGGGTCTTAGTCAAATCAAAAATAAATTGGAGAATGCTACATTTAAGTATTACAAGCCAAACTTCTATGATGAACTGAAGCAAGCTTTGGATGTATATGTAGACGAGAGAAATGCCGAAATTCAAGACGTAATAGAAACCATTAAGAAAGAATTAAGGCCAGTTCTGTCAGACAATTTCCTAGTTTATGGCAGGCAGAAGCAGTTATACAGTATAGCCAAGAAATTGCAGAAGAAGAATATGGGTGTGAATGCCCTTATGGACATATATGGCAGAACCAATAATATAGAGGAGATTACTCAAGGTAAAAGTTTTAACGAAATAACTCTAACTAACATTCTGGATGTTCTTGCCGTTCGTGTAATCGTCAATACTGTTGAAGAATGCTATATGGTTTTGGGCAAGATATTCTCTATATTCAAGCCTTTTGGCAATTTCAAAGATTATATAGCCAATCCCAAAGCGAATGGATATCAGTCATTGCATACTGCAATAATTTTAGAGAATGGCGATCCTGTTGAGATTCAGATAAGAACTTTTGAGATGCATAATTATGCAGAATATGGTTTTGCTGCTCACTGGGCGTACAAAGCAAATAAGAAGGTTACTGAGTCCGATGCTAAGATTAATTACATCAGATCTATTCTAGAATTATACAAAGAAAAGACAAGTGACGAATTACTAGAGACATTGAAGACCGATGTGTATTTGGGCAAAATTTTTGTACAGACGCCGCAAGGGAAAATTATAGAACTGCCAGAGGGCGCTACTCCTATTGATTTTGCTTACGCTGTGCATTCCAAAGTAGGAGATGCTTGCGTGGGTGCGAAGATTAATGGCAAGATTTTTCCACTAGCGACTATTCTATCTAATGGTGATATGGTTGAGATAATCACCAGTCCCAATTCTAAGGGACCAAGCCGTGACTGGCTAAAAGTCTGCAAGACTAGTAGTGCTAGGCAGAAAATAAAGGCCTTCTTCAAGAAAGAGATGAAAGAGGACAATATCAAGAAAGGCAAATCAATGCTTGAGTCACAAGCCAAATTAAAGAGCCAAAACTTAAGTAAGCTTATGACCGAAGAGAATCTAGAAGAAGTATTTGATAGATATAGTTTCTCTAATATTGATGATATGTATGCTTCAATTGGGTATGGTGGAATTACTGCTAATCAAGTATTGAACAAGTTGGTTAGTGTATATAAGGCTGAGCACCCAGAAGAAGTTGCTTCTAATAATAACCCCTCTAATGCCTATATCAAGTCGTCTAACAAAGAAGATAATCAGGTAATTGTTAGGGGATACTCTAACTTAATGACTAAGTTAGCAAAATGCTGCAATCCTATACCAGGAGATAAAATAGTAGGATATGTATCTCGAGGCAAAGGAATTACTATACATAGGGAAGATTGTCATACAATTAAGGCTTATGAATTTGAACGGCTGATAGAATGTGACTGGCGTGATTCTTCGTCCAAATTGAGTTTTGTAGGAACTATAGAGATTATTGCTCTTGCTAAACCTACCGTTATCTCTGACATTTCTAAGAAGGTTGCTGATAACAAAGTTGAGATAGTGACTATCAACTCTAGGCCTATTAAAGATCACAAATTATTAATAGATCTTAATGTTAGGATATCTAGCAAAAACCAACTTGAAGAATTGATTAACAAATTACGAAAAGTAACAAATGTAATAGATGTATTTAGGAATAACTAATGGAAATAGCAACAAATATTGACAACATCAATGAAGAATTGATACTGATTAAAAATCTTTTTGGTGACAAATTAAAAAAGATAGATAATAGCAAAATATATGTGGATACCTCTAAGCTTGGGGATAATAAGATAGTTGTAAAAGTATACAATGGTGATAAATTGGTTATGCTGTACGACAATACATATACACTAGATACTAATGAGAATGTATCTAAATACATTAAGATGTATGCCAAAATTGCTTTGTACAAATACTTCAGCAAAGTATCTCACTATCGTTGTCCATGGGGTGCACTTACTGGTATTCGTCCAACAAAATTATATTACGAACTATTGAAGAAAAATGGCGGAAATAAAGCGACTGCCAACTACATACTCTCTAAGACGTATAAGGTATCTTCGTCGAAGATTCAAATGGTTAATATGATCGCAAAAATGCAAGAAGGTATAACATACAATCCTAACAGCATAGATCTATATATCAATATACCTTTCTGTACTAGCAAATGTTATTATTGTTCATTTATTTCTTCGCCGATTGCAAAATGTCAGCACCAAATCAGCCCCTATATAGATGCTTTGAAGTTAGAGATAACCAAGACTTTGCAGTATCTAAAGTCCAAAAAAATGACAATTAATACAATCTATGTTGGTGGTGGCACGCCTACATCAATTGGTGTTTATAATCTGAAAAACATTTTAGAGATTTTACCTAAAACCACTAAGGAGTTTACGGTAGAGGCAGGTAGGCCCGACTCTATTACCAAGGAAATGTTGGATATGCTAGCCAGTATGAATGTAACAAGAATATCTATCAATCCACAGACTTTTAATAATGAGACTCTACACGCAATCGGACGTAATCATTCTGCAGAAGATGTCTATAGGGCATATAGACTAGCAAGGCAATATAATTTTGAAATCAATATGGATTTAATTGCAGGACTAGCTAATGAGAGCTTTAGGGATTTCAAGCACTCGCTTAATGCTACTTTGGACTTAGAACCTGACAATATTACCATTCATACACTTTCAGTTAAGCGTAGTAGCACACTTGCTACGGATGGCGGAGACAAGTCTAGCGTTGCAGAAGTTGAGCGAATGGTGAAGTATTCTAGTCACAAATTATTGCAATATAGATATAATCCATATTATATGTATAGGCAAAAAAATATGCTTGGCAATTTAGAAAATATTGGATATGCAAATGACCGTAAAATATGTGAATTTAATATCAATAGTATGGAAGAAACATTATCAGTCATTGCTTGTGGTGCTAATGCTATAAGCAAGCGGATATTCTATGATACTAACAAGATAGAACGACACGCTAATGTCAAAAATATAGACGAATATATCAATCGGTTAGATGAGATGATAACCAAGAAATTTGATTTATTTGATAAGTAATTTAATGGGCGGTAATAGTGGGTGTTGTTCGGAGTATTGATATGATAATATATTATCCGTGTTGTAATATTGTTCAATTGATTATTTAAGATATTTATTTGCATACCTTTGAATTAATAAAAATATATGGTCAAAATTCAGTTTGAAAGCAATCTTTAACGATAAATTGTACAATTTTCAGCAAATATTTTGATATTTGACTTTACAATATGTATTTATTATGATATATTATTCGCGTGAACCTTTGGCTAAGTGGTTTGTTCGTCCTTCCGAACGGCATACTTGGTTTTAGGCGAATTAAATATTTTAGGAGGGAATTATGATTAGTAAAGAGAAAAAGCAAGGCATCATCAAAGAGTATGCTAGACAAGAAGGCGATACCGGTTCTTGCGAAGTGCAAATTGCAGTTTTGTCTGCTCGTATTGCAGAATTAACCGAGCATTTGAAGGTTAACAAGAACGATGAGCACTCTAGACGTGGCTTAATCAAATTAGTTAGCAGAAGAAAGAAATTGATTAAGTATATGGAAAGAGTTGATCTTGAAGGTGCTAGAGCATTAAAAGCTAAGTTAGGTATTAGATAATAATTTTGGGACGGCTTTTTTACGCTATGTCATTATGATATAGCGTTATAGCCGTCTTAATTTTTAGTAAAACGAAATTAAGGAGACAAAATGACAGATTATAAAGTATTTGAAACAGAGATTGGCGGCAAGAAAGTGTCTGTAGAAGTAGGGAAATATGCATTTCAAACCAATGGTCACTGTATAGTTAAGTGCGGGGACACTATGGTTATGGTTAACGTATGTATGAATAAGGAACCTCGACCAGGTCAAGATTTCTTCCCACTAAGTGTAGATTTCGAAGAAAAATTATATGCAGTTGGCAAAATACCTGGTGGATTTAAGAAGAGAGAGGGTAGGCCTACTGATCAAGCAATACTTACAAGTAGATTGATTGATAGACCTCTAAGACCTTTGTTTCCTAAAGGTTTCTTCAATGATGTAACCGTAGTGGCTACCCCTATAAGTATAGATTATAATATTGCACCAGAGCCTTTGGCTATGTTCGGTAGTTCTATTGCATTGACTATCAGCGATATTCCATTTGCGGGGCCTACAGGTAGCGTAGAAGTGGCTTGTGTGGATGGCAAATATATCATCAATCCTACAACTGCTGAGAAAGAAAACAGCACTATTGATCTAAAAGTTGCTGGTACCAAGGATGCTATCCTAATGGTAGAGGCAGGAGCAAAAGAAGTCAGCGAAGAAGTAATGCTAAAAGGTATAATGTTTGCTCACGAGGAGATTAAGAAGCAAGTAGAATTCCAAGAAAAAATCGCTGAAGAATTAGGTGTAAAGAAAGCAGAGAATTTGCCATATTATGTTATAGACGAGAAATTGGCTGCCGATGTCAAAGAATACGGCTATCCTCTAATGGTTAAGGTAATGGAGCATTTCGATCGTCACGAGCGTGATCATGCCGAAGAAGAGGCTAATGCAGATATTTTAGCACATTTTGCAGATATATACCCAGACAGCGAGAGGCAAATACTAGATACTCTATACAAAGTCAAGAAAGAGATTATGCGTGGCAAAATCTTAAATGATGGGGTTAGACCAGATGGAAGAAAGCTTGACGAGATTAGACCTATTTGGTGTGAAGTTGGTA
>CAMEKS010000027.1 GCA_945921465.1 uncultured Clostridia bacterium
CTATGATAGCAGCCCAGGTAGATATGACCATCAATGGCGAAGACAAAGCACCTATAGCGATAGGCACCGATGTTAACATAGACATTAGTACAACAGATACAATATATGGCTTTGCAGGACAATTGAGTTATATTACTGTTGATAATAACAATCAGACGACGAATGTGCTTGGTGACAAAGAAGACTACAATAATACTGGAATAGTAAATGCATTTAATACTGGTGGCTATTTATTCTATGGATTAGATATAGAGCCTAATAGTACACTGCTAGATATATTTAATAATAACAATTTGCTTAAGGCTGTAGATGGCGGTTATACATTGACACTGCCTATTAATCTAGAGCAAAAACTTGTAGGTGCCACATTAGAATTAAGCATAAAAGTCAAGAAAGTGATCAATAACAAAGACTACTTTGCGACTAAGAATATTAAGTTGCAATTTGCGTTATTTGTAGTAAATGATATTTATGTCGAAGGCGTTAATGAGAATGGTGCATTCGAAGGAATATTCAACCAGGCATACAATTTGCAAGTTGGAATTAATGCAACATACTTTGACAACAAGACCACTTATCGTGGGACACAGAATGCGACATTTGTCAACTATATTGAGTCACAGATTGGTCTATTGGCTGCCCAAATTTCTTCTTCTGGCTTAAGTGATCAGGGCGAGACCGATGTATACAAGACCAAGACTTGGTTTACCAAGACTGCATCTGGGCAATACAACAATTTGAGCAAAGATCAATCGTATTATGGATTTGCAATCAGTAATACTACATATCAACACAACTATATCCCTAATAGCAAAGGCACATATTCGATTGCAGATTTTGGAGGTTTGAAGTTCCGTAACAATGTTCTTAATACAAATGACCGCATTGCTGCCCAGACTATGATTTCTTATACTGGTTATGATGCTTATACCCAAGATTCGGCTTATCATAATAGCGTAACTGGCATAGCCGTTGTTACTGATTTTGAGAATATAACCAACATCAGCAATAACAATGGCTTATACGAAGTTAAGAATGGTGAATTTAGATACGCATTTATGGACGAATTCACTTTTGATATGGATAATCTTGCCAACGAGGAAAACCCAACACCAATTTATACTGCTGAATATTTGCAGAATGGAATGGTTGAGGGTGGATATTATATCCTGATGTCGGATATAGAGGTAGAGAATTGGAAGCCAATTAATACAAAGGTGGCAAGCTTAGATGGCAATGGATACGTTATTCGAATTAATAGTTTTGCGGCAATTGACACCATTAGCACCAATGCATTAGAGAACACAATGGGGTTATTTGGCACTATTAATGACGGCACAATTGTTAAGAACATTATAGTAGAGATTCCTGCTAATCCAGACCAATTAAAGGAGTCGTTAGGGGATCTGAATAGTGAGAGTGCCAATGGAAGCGATGTTGTTGTCAATATTTCAGATATGTCTGCATTTAATTATGGAACAATCGCTGGTGTTAACTATGGTGTTATAACCAATGCTATCGTTACTAACAATGCTGACGAGTATAGACTAGAGCGTGATACTAGATTATTGCAAGAACGAGAAATTACTGGTGACGAATTTATAGCTAGACAAGCTAATTACTATTATTATCGTGTAAACGAGTATGAAGAAGAATATAGCGAGTACGATAATCGTACATCATCTATTATTCGTATTCAATCTAGTCTGGCCACCACCAGCAATACCGGTATCAAGGTCGGAGGATTAGTCGGTTATAATGCAGGCTACATTACTAATAGTGCAGTAGAGAACATTACTATTGCAGGGCCATACTATGTAGGTGGGTTGGTATGTGACAATGTAAGTAATAGTTCGGGAACATTGAATGGAACTATCAGTTCATCATATTTCAAAAACGGCAATGTAATTAACTACAAAGGCAACGAGTCTAATTATAGTGGAACAGCGGGCTTTGCAGTGGTTAATACTGGCAAAATCGCATATTCTTATGCTGAGGCAACCGACGAATATGATGAGCAAGAATACATCGACTCTATTACTCTACCTAATGGTAGCCTTACTCCTGCTGTATATAGGTTAAGCCGCAGGGCGACCAACATAGGTATGACCGAAAATGATATGAACGGATATCTAGGTAACTATTATGGCAGGAAGCAAAAAGTAGAAGATAACGAATATGACCGATTCTTTACTCTTAGAAACCTTGGCAGTGCTGTATATTCTAACAAGGATGCCGCAGGCTTTGTGTTTACTAACAATGGTCAGATAAGCAACAGCTATTCTAATATACCTGTATCAGGATCTTCTACGGCAGGATTTGTATTCCGCAACGAGACTAATGGATATATTGATTCTATATATACTCTGTCTTCGGTTAAGGTATCTACTAACAACAATTCACCTATGATTGGTAGATCATTGACGGGCACGGTATACAATTATGGCACATTAAGCAATGCATTCTATCTAGATGTAACCGAAGAAGATTACATTACTTATTTCGACCAAATAGGCAAAAATGCGGCAACCGCAATTAATGAAGTTTTAGGAATATATCTAGAAGAAAAGCCAGTAGACATTGATTCTTATAAGGTTGTTCTGCTAGGCGAAGATGAAGAAGTATACTACAAGAAAGCTTATCTAGATTCTATCAAGGATACTCAAGGGACTGCTCTAAGCGTGGCCGATTTTGCCGAGTACGACTCATTTAGTACATTTGCATTCAATTACGATCGTGTTAATAATGGCGACGATGTGGCCAAATCGGTATGGTTTATCCCTACCAATAGCATTACTAACGAGTCTACCGAAGAATACAAAATGGCAACTGGTTATCTAAAACACAGCAACTATAATATAGGTGCTCCTCAGTTGGTATCTGCCAACCTTAGGACAATGAGTATTAAATATGGTAACTTCATTACTCCTTTGCAGGCCAATGCAACCATTTATGACATATTAGAAACTATTAGAGACGAAATGACAATATCTCTGGGTGGAGATATATACAACTATATTATCAATAGCAACCTTAATGATGAACAAGCGAGTGTGTTTGCATACATTTACCTATATTATGCTTACAATTCATTCAGTATCGATTCGGACGCTAAGTGGTATACTGACCTTAAGAAATTCCATAGCAATTCAATGGAACTAAAGCGTTATTGGGATACTGATAATAATCAAAATATTATCAATATCGAGGGTCTTGTAACCGAATGGAAAAACAATATAAATAATAATGCATTTAGGCTAACATTCAACGAAACGATTGCTGCCGAATTGATGAATAATATATTAAGTATAGTTAATACAAATGCGTTCAAGGCATCAGATATATTGACTGATGGGGCAACAGCAAATAGTCTGATCCAGACATTGATAGCGCAGATTAACAAGGTTAACCAAGTAGCAGAGGGTGCGACTTCGGCTTATAGTTATAGCAATATTACCGAGAATTCTAACGGTGTAAGTCTTGTATATGGCGATAGTGTGCTTAATCCATACTTGATTGACTCAGTAGACGATTACAACATCTATGGCAAACAAATCAAAGAAAACGCTGCAGTTCAAGGTGCTAGCCAGTTAAATAAATCTATGAGGCTGGTCAAGGATATTGCATTTGGCGAACTAGAATATGCGGCCAAAACTTATGATGTTACATTCTATGGCGACCTAGAAGGTAACAATATGACTATGGCTAATATCCGTATTGTGGCAAGCACTTCGGCGGTTGGCAATAGTGGGGTTAAGAGTATAGGCCTATTCGACACTTTGGGCAAAAAAGAAAATAATGACGAATTATATGCTACTATCCGTAATATCAACCTGAAGATTGATGCCATCAATGCAAACGCTATAGAGCGTGTAGGCGGCCTAGCAGGAACAATAGAGTATGGCAGATTATATAACATTGTTGTATCCAAAGAGAATACTTCTTCGACCATATCTGGTGCTAATGTCGTAGGCGGCGTGGCAGGATTGATTAAGGGCAATTCGGAGATAATCAACGTTAAGTCTGATATTAATGTAGAAGCAAATTATCTGCTTAATATCAGCGGAATTGGACGAAACCAGTTTGATGTAACTAACAAATACATTGAGCGTAGAAATTCTGATATAGGAACCGAAATTTATAGAGTTAATAAGGACGGCAAAGTAGAACTTGTCACATCTGATATGCAATCTACAGACTATAGCACTGCACATCAATTTAATCTATATGTTTCTGGCGTAAGTGCAGATCAAGAGATAATCAAAAACTTAACGAAAGGTACAGATTATAACAATTATAGCAAGATATCTTATGCAGGTGGTGTGGCAGGTATAGTAGATACTGACGTAATTTGGATAGGTGAAGATACTATCAAAAATATTACTGGTGCTAAATTTACTGGTACCAATACTATTACTGGCGAAGTTGTTGGTGGGCTATTTGGTTATGCTGGTACATATGTAACTATCGGTAATAGTGATGTTGTTGTGTCCGAAGGGATGGCATTAGATGCATCGGCAATTGCCGGTGGTATGGTAGGTCATATGCAGGGCACTATGGAGCGTTCGGCTGTGACTAATGATGGTCAAGTACAATTAGACCAAGCCCTTTATAACAATGCTTTGGCTAGCGACACTAATAATTTCTACAACGGATATGCTGGCGCTAGTGCCGAAGAGGTAAAAGATTTCTATCAAGGCAATGCTCACTATATTGGCGGATTAGTAGGTATGTCTATGGGTGCAACTATTAAGTACTCTTATAACCGTGTAGATGTAGCCAATATTAATTCTAAATATGCGGGGGGCATTATTGGCCTTGCAGTTGGCGGATACTTAGACGATGTATACACAACTGCTAGCGTATATTCTTATCGTTCTTATGGTGGTGCAATAGGTATGCAGACCATGTTGCAAGAATACCATCCAATAGGCGCCAATGATGATGTGACAATGTTGCAGAATGCATTTGCCACAACTACTGGTACATCTAATCAGGTATATCATATTTATAACCAGATTTCATACCTTATGACCAAGCAAAATGTATCGTCAGATAATAGCACTGGATTATTGTCAATTAGTAGTCTTAACGCAATGAACTTGTGGAAAGAAGATCACAAAAAAGTTGACCGAACTCAAATCGGTGGTGCGACATCACCTGTAGCAGACATTGGCTCGTTTGTAGGCTTTAGTGTTAGTGCAGGTCAGAATGCCAAGGACACTAGTTGGATATCTTATGCAGACATCAGCACCAGAGTTCAGACAGAGTACATATATTTTGCTCAGGCATTTAGAAGCGGCAGTACTACACAATTCTTGAGTGAACTGGGCAACACTACTGCCAACTATATTGCCGATATGGCGGACCAAGGCTATGTTAAGAATGGTGTATATTACAATATAGATTTTGAGACTAGCAATGGTAAGTACATGGTTAAATCCAATGTGATTGATTTTAAGACAGATTATATTATTGACGGCAAAACTTATAACATTGGTGGCGATGGATCATTTAGCGAGGGCGAAATCTACGCTGTTATAAGAAAGGCGTTAGAAGGCTACACTGTCAAAGACATTACAATAAACAATGATAATAAGATTGTTGTTAATTTAACAATAAGCGGAATTGATACAGATATAACCCTATTTACAGTCAAATATGCATATGAGATAAGCAATTCTACCGAGTATAGATATCAAAACATTACATTGGCATATTCGGGCGATTATCAGAACAACAAAGCAGGATCATTGTATAGATTTAGTAGGATGCAACTATTTGGTTCGCTAAGAACTGTCAAAGAATTTGTTTTGGGTAGATATGACCGAACCGAAACTACTAGACTTAATTTTGCGTACGCCAAAGGCAACTATTCTGCATCTACTAGCGGTGATGCTGTATTAGGAACCAAAGATGCCAATGGCAATCTAGTGACCACCAAAGTGATTGTGCCAGCTATCTATAGCACTTGGCGTAAAGACTCTTGGTTGGGTACTTCGATGAACAAATCGGGCAACAACAATGTAGATGCAGTCCGTAACGAGGCGGAGATGTATGTATTGCCTTCTCGTCGATTCTTGGCAGCTAAGAATATAATATATGTTCGAGAGATAGGCGACCTCGTAGACAATGTAGAGGACTATCCAGAGGCTACATATATCATAATGAATGACATAGATATGCAGAAGACCCAAATTGGACATATTTGGACTAAACCATTGAATTCTAAAGACAACCCATTCAAGGGGACATTGAAGAGTAACCCAATGGGTAACGAACAATTCAGTTTCTATAATTTCTATTACAACGGAACATTATCGGATGATGCGTTTGGTATGTTTGCCTATGTAGAAGGTGCCAAATTTGCTAACTTTAAGATTGCAGTAGATTATATAGATATTAATAATCTAGAGGGTAATAATACTGCTGTGGGTGTATTGTATGGCAAACAAGTTAGCGGTCAAAATGTCAATGTCAGCAATGTCACAGTAATGGGATATTATGACAAAGAAGGTACCGAATTGCCAGACGGTGGCATTATACCAACAACACATCGTGGCATAATTCAAGTCAAAGGTGCCAACATGGTTGGTGGCTTGGTAGGTGAGGCGATTAACGTAGTTATGAGCTACACCGATGGCGTATTTGCTGTAGAAGAATTGGCTATCAATTGCAATGAAATACAATTAGATAATACTTATATAGGTGGTGTTGCTGGAAAATTAACTGCCACATATAGCAATGCGTCGGTTAAGGGTGTAGTTGTATCTAATACTGAGATTAATGTATCGTCTTATACAGATAATATTAATATCCTTGGTGTGGGCGGATTATTTGGTTACGCAGATAGTGACAATTGTTCAATCTCTGATTGCAAGTATATAGGCAATGCCGAGAAAAACAGAGAAATAACTATATTCAAAGACGATGGAAGCGTTGATTATACAATATCTATGTTTAAGCAACCTACCATTACTATGTATTTGGTCAGAACTAATAATACTTCGAATGGTACGCACAATGTTTTAGTTGGTGGCTTGGTAGGTAGAGCCGAAATGCAAATAAACAAAAGTCTTGTTACAGTAATGACTGACAATAATGGTATTGTGGCTAATTGTTTAATGCCAGAAATAAAAGTTAATAATGGGCAATATGCAGTCAAAGATATAGTGCAAGACGGCGGCTCTTATAAATATGATTGGAAAGATATTACAGACTATTGTTCTGCTGATAGCAATATAATCACTGGTGGCGCAGTTGGCTTGTTCTCTTTGGAAAATGGAAATGTAGCAGCCAACGACTTAAGTGTAGGAGAATATATCGTCAGAAACAATAATTGGAAAAATGCCATTATAGACATTGAATATAATCAATTTATCCAAGGGGATAATGATGTAACATATATTGGTGGTGTAATTGGCGCTGTAGGTCTAACCACTAAGAATGCATTGAATAATCCTGTTTCGATATTAAGTGATGCCACATCTTATGGTACTATTGGTATGAACAAATTAACTTGTTATACCAATATCACGACTAACATAGAAGGCGAAGTTAAGGATGTATACCTAGGTGGTGTGTTTGGTTATATTAACTATGCAGGGAAAATTGATGAAACTACTGCTAACTGCACTATTACTACAACTATAGGCAATAATGCATCAGGCGTATATACAGGTGGCTTTGCTGGCAAGTTTGAGAATAATGGAGGAGATAATAAAAATATAACTATAACTGGAGATAGTAACAATATTACTCCTACAATCAACATTGTATCGAAAGCAACCGATAATTCAACCAACCAAATATATGCTGGTGGTTTTGCTGGCGCTATTACTGGTGGCAAAATCGAAAATGTTAAAATTTATCAAAATATCAACATAAGTGAATCTGATGGAATTGATGGCAGTAAAATTAATGGTGGATACTTCGGTGCATTTGCTGGCAAGGCAGAGAATGTAACTATTAGCCAGATTGCAACCGCTGGTACTATTAAGACTGATGAGTATGTAGATGTATCCAACAGTTACTTTGCTGGACTGATAGGACACGTCAATAATACGTCTATAGACCAGTCATTTAGCAATGCAATAATTGATATACATACAACATCTACCGAGGCAAAACACAACACGACCAGCAACTATGTGGCAGGCTTGTTGGGTTATGTAGAAGTAGGAGAGAATAGTATAGTATCATTAAGAAATTCTTATTCGGCTACAACCATTATCTATGATTTGGCAAACGTTAATCCTAGTCGTATGGATATAGGTAATGAAAGTGCATCTTATATACGTGGATTAATTGGTAAATTAATAAAGAAAAGCAATAATAACAATGAAGAACCTTTTGTTATAGAGTACTGCTATAGTATTACTTCTATTCCTGCTATAATCAATTATGATGCTATTAAAATATATGACGAGGTCAACACAATAGGTGGCGTACTTGGTCAGAGTGATTCTATAAGTGGGACGGAAGCTTATACAAGCAAGACTTTTGGCTCGACCTATTACAATGCCGAATTATTCCCATATAGTAACTATTTTGGTCAAGCATTAGGTAGTGACGAATTGCTATTTAGCGATAAAGCGGTTGAGAATTATCTAACCGAGTCGAATCAAGAAGTAGGGTATTATAAAGGCGAAATAGTTTGGATTGATGATTCAACCAGTGCTTATCCATTATTGCAATGGGCGGGAACTGAAGATAAATGGCAAATGCAAGGGACCAAACAGTATCCTATACAAGTTAGTAGTTTTGCCGACTTGGAATTGAAAAAAAATAAGTCATATATTGTAAATAGTTCTATTACTGGCACTGGCGTAGATACACAATCTAATATAATTTATTTCAGCAACAATGCAATAAATAGCCAAGGGACACTATTCAATTCGGTAGACGCCAACTCTATTATAATTGGTGTAAGTACTGCTAGTGGTGCAACTAACGATTTAACTATTGCTACAACTAACAATGGTATTATTATGAGTACCAAGGATCAAGGTAATAAGATAACTGTAGCAACTAATAACAACGGTGTAATATTTAATTATGTTAACACAGAAGCAACCAAAGGTTATATTACTACTAGCAACCAAGGTGTAATCTCCGCAAGTGTTATCTATACTAATGCTTTACCTAATACATTACAAAATATTAACTTAAGCAAGATTGTTACACCTGGTAATGTTGATGGTTATGATAATGACTATGGCACCACCAACAAGGTATTTGACTCTTATATCCTTAAGATAAGTGATAATACAATTAGCAAACTTGTTTACTTTGACACCGAGGGTAATACCAAGGGGTTGAACTACATTAATTACGAGTCAGGTGAGTCTTATGCTACAGATATATCCGAGTTTATCTTGTCAGCAAGTAATAACTTTACGCTAGACTTTGATAATGTATGGGTTATGTTTACTGTAGATGGCCTTACTGACGAAGCCAAGATCGCTCGTAACTATGGTGCGCCTATGTTAAGGCAAGAATTAAAACTTGCCAGTGGCAAATGGTATTATAGAGATGTGGATATATACGACTATGCATACAATTACAATATCGATGTAGATACGGACAAATTATATAATCGAGATATCCCATATATTAGCACTGCTGTATATAATCAAAACAAAAAGATGTATAGTGATTATATGTGGGCTTATAGTTTTGGCGATCTACAAAAGGCGGCTTTGTCCGATGTATATGCAACTACATTTGACGAAGATGGTAAAGCATCTCCTGACAAAACTATGATTGCGTACGGTCTTAAATTAGCAGACATTGAGAATGGCAGCAGCGCAGATAACTACAAGTTGGTTAATTACCAAGGCGGTGTCGCAGGTAAGACCATGATTACATCGTTTAATATCGATGGTAAATTAAAATTAGAAAACAATATTCTAATTGTTAGTAGCCCAGAAGCATTGGCTTGGGTGGCTTATATGGTTAATACAGGTCAGAATAGCTTTGCAGGATATACAATTAGAATTCTTGGCAATGACAATGATGCAGACCGAATCAACTTGGTTGGCAAACTATGGACGCCTATAGGCACCAAGGCAAATCCATTCCGAGGTGCATTTGATGGCAATGGCTATGACGAGAATAGTGGGACAATGTCGTTGAAGAAGTCTATAGACAATATCAATGTCATTAACAGCGACGTCGCAGGTCTATTTGGTTATGTAGAGTCTACCAATGTGGTTACTACGACCAACCTATACAATATCTCTATGAATAAGGGCTTGGTTGTAGCGACTAACCCTATTACCGTTAGCGATATCTTAGGTGGTTCGGCAGGAGCAGTTGCGGGATACGCTACGACCGAGTCTGCTAACTTCAATATTGACTACGTAATCACTCGCAAGAACGATTATGACAAAGTGAAAGAGGCTACAGCAAATAATTTCTTCAGTGGTTATTATAATACAGCAAATAAATCAAAGTATAGTCTGTATTTCAATGGAGTATATTACAAATTAAACGAAATAGAGACTGGCAATGCCAATGATAAAGAATCTTATTTTGTAACTAAAAATGATTCGGGAGAATACATCGTAACAGCGCCTTCGGCAGCGACTGATATTAGTGGATTGTATTTGGCTACAAAGGTTGATAATGGTGGAGTCACAATAAAGAACTCCGATGGTGATTTGCCTGAAAAATTTACTATCAACCAAGTATGTGTAGATGTAGAGTTGTATATTGCTAGAGATGAATATGACAACAAGCAGAATACACTACAAATAGTAGGTGCTAATGCGGGTGGTATAATTGGTTATGCACAATCGACTACCAAAGACCCTAACACAAATGCTATGTATTTGTTCAATATGACCAAGATAGAGAACAATGCTTATGTATATAGTTACAGAGGTACAGCAGATACTACAACAGTTAACTATGCAGGCGGTATACTGGGTAGATGTGATAGTGCAGTCAATATATCTATTGCCGCTAACCAAGGCGAAGTATATGGATACTATGCTGGTGGCATTATTGGTGGTGCCAAGGGCACAACCAGCCTAGAGAATACTTACAACTCTAACGGGGATTGGAAAGATACAACAAATAGGAATAAAGCAAATGTAACCTCATATAAAAATGATGCTAATGGTTGTACTCTTGCTGGTTCGTTTATTGGATACTTTGGTAATAATGATAATTCCGCTAAGTTGACTATCAAAGATTCTTACACATCGGCCACAGTTGACAAATTTACTGGTAAGTATACGTCTACAGATAATGTAACAATGACATCGGTATTTACCTATAAAGATAATAATGGCACAGTTGATGACGAGAGTGATGATTACATATCGGGTAGTAAAGATGGTTATTATAACACAGAATCGTTTATTTCAGTACCAGAAGCAGCTGATATAACACACAACTTTATTGCAAACGAGACTTATTACACCAAGAATATATTTAAGAACTTTGCGTGGGGCTCTATCTGGAACAGGGATGGAAGCAATAACGATTATCCAGTATTAATGTTCTCTGCAGGGTATTGGATAGACTTCTCTACTTTGCCTTATGTCGAAGGTGGCGACGGCACATATTATGCCAAGGTGTATATGGCTGGCGTTTCTGATGAAGAGAAAGAATGGTATGGTAATGATGGTGAATCTAAAACTTTCAAAATTTATCGAACATCTCAGTTGGCTTGGATAGCCAAGATGACTGCTCACGGATTTGATTTTGCACGCAAGACGATAATAATAATGAATGACCTAGACTTCTCTGGCAAAATCTGGGTAAGTATAGGTTATGCAGACTTTGATGTAGAAGAAAATGTCGGCAATGTTAATGCGACCACAAAATATAATGAAGGTAAGGTTGGTTCAATTAATAGACCATTCAAGGGCATAATTTTGGGCTCAAAGCAATATTTGGGCTCAAAGCAATATACTAATATGACCAAAGTTAGAGCAGTGCCATATATGTCTTATTACATCAGTACCAACCGAGACAGATTGGCGGCCAATGACAATAATATTCTGTTATATGAAGCTAAAGATATCAAGAAATACAGCAAATATGGCGGACTAATCGGTTATGCAGACGGCGCTATAATTTGCAAAATTAATGTAGGCAAAGACGATATAACTGAGACTATTGACGGAACCAAATATGTAGGTGCAGTAGTAGGTTATGCTAGGAACAGTGTGCTAAAGGATTTGGAATCTTCTATCAATGTAGGCTATACTGTTGGACAAGGTGAAGATGTCGACCCATATACTAATGGCGGCTGCGTAGGTGGCGTAATTGGTATGGCAAGATATGACACAGAAGTTAATGACAAGTTGGATAATATATCTGGTAACGGTGGCGATAATGTAAGTATCAAAGCAGATACTGGTACATATATCGGCGGTGCTATAGGTAGATTGCAACTAAATGGCTTGAGCGCAAATTCGTTAATTGACAAAGTCTATGCCAAGTACAATATTATCAATCAGAATACAACCGCAAACGGAGCGAATACTGGTGATATCGGTGGTGTTATCGGTGGCATAGTATTAAGCGGTGATGAGTGCAAAAATTTAGTTTTGAATAGTATCAAAACCACTAATCCAGAAGCAATCTCTATTACTACATATAATACTGGCGCAGCAATTAAAAATGTAGGTGGGTTGATTGGCTCTATTACAAACTCAAGCAATGCTATGGTCTATACGGCAGATATATATGCCAAGGCGGAGATTAATATCAATAATAACAATAATAGCGAAATATCTAATATAGCCGGATTGGTTGGTTATGCCAACAAGACTGTTATTAGCAGTGTATACGACAAATCTTTGGCTGCTATGTTGGGTACAATAAATAGCAATACCGATATACATGTTCCATCTATAGAAAACCCAATTCTAACAAGTACGATTGACTTTACAAGTTACATCATAATGGACACATTTGGTGCTCAGCAAGGTGACCTAAAATCTAACATTATCAACTTGCGTAATGTATTTACTGGTGAATATTTAGATATTGCAGAGGGCGGTAAAACAGTCTATAGCAGCGCTTATTCTAAGAAAGGCAATTTCTGGACTAAGTTTGCAACTGACGATAGCCAATCTATCGCAGTTTGGAACAAAGTATTGAACTATAATGCAGGCTCTATTAGTATCGATAGTATCGATGGTAAAGCTAGCAATATTGGTGGCTTTGTAGGTAATGGCGACGATGTGGCGATTCATGGCTTGGTAGATGCATTTGTTAGCGACGGGTATTATAATACATTTAATATTTGGCTGCAGAATAATGTATCTATTGATGCTTCAAATAGCCGTAATGTAGGTGGCTTTGTAGGGCAACTAAATAGTAGTTCTGCTGATGCTAACTCTTATGTAAATAACTATATTAAGTTAGCAGATAACAATGCGGGAATTATTGGCAAAGATTCTGCGGCAGGAATTGTAGGCAGTGCAACACATTCTTTGATACAAGGTGTTAAGAGTAGTGGCGATATTAATAGCGGTTATGGTATTGTGGCTAATATGAATAGTACAGGATATTTGTACGAGGCTTCTACCACATCCGCTAGTGCGTACGGCTCGGCAGGAGTAGTGAAGAACGTATTATATAACTCCAATGACTCTAGCATTTATATTAATGCAGAAGGAAATAGCGGAGACCCCGAGACAGATTCTTCGGTATGGTACATAAATAATAATAATAAATATGAGATCTTGTTATATGCTTTGCCAGAGAATCAATTAAGGATAATTAAACAATCAGGTGGCAATCAAGATTATTACTATTACATCTCTAACGAGACTGAATATATTACTGCAACCAAATTGCAGTCTAGACGGGCATTAGAGACATTAAAATTATTTGGCGAAAAGATTGATGATACAAACGGTTCAGATACGCCTTTGTCTATCCTACCTAATCTATATCAATTAAAGGTTGTAGGAACTAATGGTGCACAGGTTGTAGGGACTCCTAATAATATCGATGCATACATCAATACTGACAAGTTTAACTTGTATTTTGGTAGCGACTTCAATATTACAACTACTAATCTTAACCCACTAGGCTCTGAGAACTTTAATTATAGCGGTAGCATTGTTGGCAATGCTAAGACGATTACTATTAAGAGCACATTAACTAGCAGAGATGCAACTAATGTAGGCTTTGTTGGGTATTTGCTTGGCAATGGAGATGCAGCACAAATTAATAACTTTACATTAAGATTTGCTGTTCAAGAAATTGCCGATAATTTAACTGCTACTGTAACTAATGCAGCATTGGTAGTGGCAAAGGTAGACGCAAATAACAGCAGTGCCACTATCAGTAATATAAGTGTATATGGCTTAATAGATAATAATAATACACCTCAGTCTATTACCTTTACTGCTACTGCCTCTAACATGGGCGGCATTGTGGGCAGCGTGATATGCGACCAAAGTGTAACAATTAGTTCAAATACTGTTGGTGAAGACCAATCGAATACTTATTTGCTAGCAATTAAGAACAACAAACCATCTGGCAACACTGGCGGCGTGGTTGGTTACGACAATAATAATGAAATGACAATAACTGGTAATCTACTAAATGGCGTATCGGTTAATGGTGGTGCCAATATTGGTGGCGTAATAGGTCAATTAACAAATTCTAATATTACAGCAACCGCCGGCAAACTGCTTGCTGTTGGATTGCAAAGTAGTAATTCAGGTGCAGATGTCAGCGTAGGTGTATTAGCAGGCAATGTCAGTGGTGGAACTATTAGTAAGGACAACAATGGTAATAACAACAATATCACTAATGCAACTATCGATATTACTGGTGGCAATATGAGTACACTTAGGGTAGGTGCTATCTCAGGACAAACCTCTGGCACCCCTACCATTAGTGGCAACACAATAACATTTATAACTGATAATACTACTCCAACTGCCTTCAATAATATGGCTGGCAAATCAAATAAAAAATATTTCACAAGTAATATAACCGCAAGCGCTGTATATATAGGCGGTATGTTTGGTACAGTTGAAGATGGTAATAATATAAGCAGCAATACCGTCAAGGCAGCCAGCATACAATTAAGCATCGTAAGTAGTAATAATTTGTGGCTAGGTGGTGTATTATCTAAGGTTAACGCTAATAACCTATCAGTCATTAGTAATATCACCAACAAAAATAGTTGTTACATTACTAGCATAGTTGGCTCAAACAATAAGATCACAACGTCATATGTAGGTGGTGTAGTAGGTCAATCAGAAGAAGAAATTACAACATTTGCAGGCTTTAGTAAAAACGCTAATGACGCAACAATAGATACCAACAAAGTAAAAGATATAACTATTTCAATGAATTACGATAGCAATGAGAAAGCATATGTTGGTGGTGTGGTAGGTTATACTAATGCTGACTTTGGTGAAACAGATAGAATCGATGTAATCAATACTACTATATCTGCTAATCAAAATGCATATGTTGGTGGAATTGCTGGATATGTAGTGGGCAAGACTGGCGAAGGTCAGACAACTATTATAAAGAATGTATCAGTTAGTGGTAGTGCTACTATCACTGGAAAGTATGCTGGTGGTGTAATCGGTAGTAGTATAGATAATGTTACGCTATCAGATATCACAGTAGATACAATTAATGTGAAGTCTGACAATTACGCAGGTGGCGTAGTAGGTTATGTTGGTAATAATAACAACTTAACGATTAGTAATTCTACTAATATTAGATCTATAGTTATATCTAAGAACACATCGGATACTGCTTTATCTGCAGGCGGTATCGCAGGTGCAGTGGCAAGTGGGACATTAACTATTAGTAGCACTCCTACATTTGGTAAAGTAGAAGTAACTAATGGTGCCGATGCTGGTGGATTAGTTGGTAGCGTGCTAGGCGGTGCAACTGTTGATGCAACTGGCATCAGTACATTAACTAACCAATTCGTTGTCTCGGGTACTAATGCAGGTATCTTGGCTGGTAATATAACTGGCACAATGAATTTTGGTGACGATAACAAAATTGCAATAAGTAATGCTAACAACTCAGTCACTGCTACTGGCGCTGCCTCTAACGCAGGTATTGCATTTGGTGTTACCAATAAT
>CAMEKS010000028.1 GCA_945921465.1 uncultured Clostridia bacterium
CTTTCCCTACACGACGCTCTTCCGATCTATTGTATGGTCAGGTAGAAGATGTGGATATGCACCTGATAGGCAATTTTGGATTGCAAGAAGCAGATATAATAGATGGTAAATTAACCAATAGAACTGAGGACAAGATTGTGTTGAAGTACACTAAGGCTGAGATTTGGGATAGGGTACAACATTGGCGAAAGCTGACTGGCTACACTCAGTATCAAGGCAATCCAGTTGTTATTAATGAGACAGGTCAGATTATTGTGCCTGTGGTTGGTGATGAGGCAGATAAGATAACTAGAGAGACATTCGATCCAACTGGGACTAAGCGTATAGCCGAGATAGAATCTTTGCAGCAGTTTTTTCCCGATTGTGAGATTATGCTGGGTGGCAAGACTTCTTATGATATTTTAGATCGCGAACACAACAAATACAATGCACTGTTGAAGTATTGCAATCGAGAAGGTTACAAGATAGATGATGTAATTTTCTTTGGGGATGAATACAACAAACAATATGGCAACGATTATTGCCTAAAACTTAACAATGTGGATGGTGTTAATGTAGACAATTTTGAGAATGTTATTAACATAGTAGAAGATGCAATCGACAAAGTAATGGGAGTAAGTGAGAATGGAAAAGATAGTGTTAGCGTCGAGCAACAAAGGTAAAATTTCTGAAGTAAAAGAAATATTAAAAGACTTTGATATTGTAACTATGGCAGAGGTTGGTTTTAAGGATGATATCGAAGAGAATGGCTTAACATTTGCAGACAATTCTATGATTAAGGCAAAAGCAATTAGAGAATTCCTGAAGTCAAAGCACTTGCCTTATATGGTTTTGGCTGATGATAGTGGGCTATGTGTAGATGCGCTTAATGGCGAACCGGGAGTGTTTTCGGCTAGATATGGCGGAGAACATGGCAACTCAGAAGTTAATAGGCAATTGGTATTGCACAAACTTGCTGGGGTTAAGAATAGAAATGCATACTTTGAATGTGCTATAACTCTAATTAGAGATGATGGCAAGTATATTCAAGTTTTTGGCAAGACCTATGGAACTATATTAGAAGGGTATCGAGGATCTACTGATTTTGGATATGATTGTATTTTCTATAGCACGGAGTTGGGTAAATCGTTTGGTGAGGCAACTAGTGCAGAGAAGAATAAGGTGTCTCATAGAGGGCGAGGATTACAACTTTTGTTAGAAGAATTGAGAAATAATAATTGGAGGGATTAGTATGACAGATATTGAGATTGCAAATTCGGTTAAGCCTAAGTGCATTATCAAGGTAGCCAAAGCATTAGGGTTGAGATCAAAGAATTTGATGATTGTGGGGGATAATGTAGCCAAGATTGTCGGTGAGAAGTGTCGCAAGACAAAACGCCGATTAATATTGGTTACTTCTATCAATCCAACGTCCGCAGGCAATGGCAAGACTACTGTTTCTATTGGATTAGCAGATGCTATGGCAAGCAAGAAATTAAGAGTGTGTTTGGCACTAAGAGAGCCATCAATGGGTCCAGTTTTTGGTATGAAAGGGGGCGCTACCGGTGGCGGTTATGCACAAGTTATCCCTATGGAGGATATCAACCTTAATTTTACAGGAGATTTCCATGCAATAACCAGTGCTAATAATTTGTTATGCAGTATTATTGATAATCATATTTTTCAGGGTAATGAGCTGAACATTGATCCAGACAAAATATTGTTTAATCGTTGTCTTGATCTTAATGATAGGGCACTAAGAAGCATAGAGTATGAAGTGTCGAAGAATGTAAAGAGAAAAGATAATTTCAACATAACTGCCGCTAGTGAGGTAATGGCAATATTGACTATCGCCAAAGACCTTAATGATCTAAAAAATAGGTTGGGCAATATTATGGTTGCATTGACCAAGAATGGTAAGCCGGTGTATGCAAGGGATTTGAATGCTGCTGATGCTATGACAATTATCTTGAAAGATGCAATTAAGCCTAATCTTGTACAAACCTTAGAGGGAAATCCTGCTATAGTTCATTGTGGACCGTTTGCAAATATTGCACACGGATGTAGCAGCTTAGTGGCTACTAATATGGCACTAGACTTGGCTGATTATACCATTACCGAAGCGGGGTTTGGCGCCGATCTTGGGGCGGAGAAATTTATAGATTTTAAGTGCCGAATTGGTGATTTGAAGCCTAATTGTGTCGTTATAGTCGCGACTATTCCAGCACTAAAATTACATGGCGGAGTTGCTGCAAAAGACTTAAAACAAGAGAATTTGGCTGCTATTACACTAGGCTTTGATAACTTGAAAAAACATATTTGTAATATGCAAAATGTATTTCATACACCAGTAGTAGTGACATTAAATGAATATGCATCGGATACTGAATTGGAAAAGCATTTAGTTAAAAAATTGGTGACAGAAGTGACACCTAATTTTGCATTTAATTCAGTTTGGGCCAATGGTGGCAAAGGTGCTATAGAACTAGCAGATTTAGTTGTTAATCAATGTGAACAGTCATACACTTTGCAATACGCTTATGATTTGCAAGATTCTATTAAGGTAAAAATTAATAAGATTGCTAAGCAAATATATGGTGCCAAGAAGGTTAGTTATACTAAGGAAGCACTGGCGTCAATTAGAACAATAACTAAGTTGGGTTATGATAATTTACCAATTATTATGGCCAAGACTCAATATAGTCTATCTGATGATAAAGATTTGTTGGGCGCACCAAAGGGATTTGAGATTACTGTGCGTGATTTAGAACTAAGGACGGGTGCTGGCTTTGTTGTGGTATTGCTTGGCAAAATGCTGTTGATGCCTGGACTTAATAAGACACCTGCTTATGCTAAGATGAAGATAGATGAGAAGGGGAATATATCGGGTCTGTACTAGCCGCTCATTTCTTCACGGCTGATGTAGTGAACAAAAAAATAGAGACAACAAGTATATTTGTGCTTTGGTTGTCGATATATTAATTTCTCCGCTGGCAACGGCGAGGTTGAGGCGTTCGAAATTAACATATCTCCACCAAAGCAATATGCTGCAGTGGGAAGTCTCTATTTTTTGTTCAACCCACCTCAGTTGAAATAATTCGCTCTTAGAATAATAAGGACGGGAGACAAGCCGAGAGATACAATTACCAAGATGTGCCCGTAATGAGAGAGTGTAGATATATACAATTTTTACAAGTCTAATACTGCTCATTTCTTCACGGCTGATGTTGTGCCGGCGTGTCTATAATTTTTGGTTAACGCAATTAACAAAATACCTATATTTCTCCACTGGCAGCGGCGAGGCTGAGGTGTTCGAAATATAGGTATTTATTTTTGCGTATATCATTGTTTTACCGACACGCCGGCAATTCACTTCAGTTGAAATTATTCGCTCCTAGAATAATAAGGGCGAGAGATAAGTTGAGAAATGCAATTGCTGAGATGTGCCCGTAATAAGGGAGTGTAGTTATATACAATTTTCTCAAACCCAATGCCGCTCATTTCTTCACGGCTGATGTAGTGAACAAAAAAAATAGAGACAACGAGTGTAGTTATACTTTGGTTGTCGATATATTAATTTCTCCGCTGGCAACGGTAAAGTTGAGGCGTTCGAAATTAACATATCTCCACCAAAGCAATATGCTGCAGTGGGAAGTCTCTATTTTTTTGTTCAATTAACCTCAGGTGGGGCTCGAGGAGGGATAGCCAAAGTACCACGCAAGTGGACCTTGAGATATGCCGAAGACGTAAACAATCTATGCGTCAGGCGACGCTAATCGGCTGTGCGCACGATAGTGTGCGTTGGGTGGCAGCCCAACAACACATAGATTTAATTATTCGCTCTTAGAATAATACAGTAGTTGAGCAATGAACTAAATGTGATATTTAATGTTTATGAGTAAATTAATTACAGTTATACAAATATTAAGAGAATGTACATATTGCTATGATTACAAAAAACCGAATAGCCTTTGATTTGCTATTCGGTTAATACTGTAATTAATAACTTATGCCCAGTATTTAATATCTCTATCTGTAATCATAGTGATTAGGTCAAGAACCCAGAATACAAAGTTAACTACTGGGATTAAATTAAGAATACCAGCAACTACATGGCCTCTCAAAATTCTTGTGATACCAGATAAGATCCAGTGAGTAACTGGAATAATGGTAAGAATAAGAGAAACGATATAAGGTAGTCCAAAGTATGCCTTAAGGTTTTTTGATTTTGCCATAATTATTCACTCCTTTTACTATATACTTATATTATACCAGTATTTCGAAAAATTACCAACATTTTGTATAATTTTGTAGAAAATTATTTTTTTTATTTTTTCTTAAACCATTTGAAATTGCTATATTTTATTTTATTTTTTTGATATGATTATTATGCATAAATTGATGTAGAATTTTAGATATATATATTACAAGCAATAAGTGCTTCTAATCGATTAATATATATATTGTATATGTAAATGTTAACAAAGGGGAGAAAATTGTGATTAAGTTTGGAACAAGTGGTTTTAGAGCGGTTATTGCAGATAACTTTACCAAAGAAAGCGTCTGCAAAATTGCGCACGCAGTTGCCAAGATAATGAACGAGGATGAAAGTGTAGAAAAAATTGTAACATTTGGTTACGACAACCGTTTTCTTGGAGAATTTTTTGCCAAATGGGCTACAGAAGTGCTTGTGGCCAATGGCATCAAAGTAGTTTATTATAATCATAGTGTTCCTTGCACTCTGATAGCTCATCAGGTCAAGCAGCATGGGGTTGGATTATATATAACAGCTAGTCACAATCCCTTTTATTATAGCGGTATCAAAGTGTTTGTTGAGAGGGGTAGGGAGCCAAATAAGGAATTTACCGATCGTTTGACAAAGATCGCTAATAAGGTAAAATATAGCAAAATCAAATAGACTAATTTTGATGACGCGGTATCTAATAATATGGTTACTATAACTAATGATATAACTAATTACTGCAATTATATGGTCAAAAACATTGGCAGTAAGAATATTAAAAATAGTAATATCAAGGTTATGTTTAACGCAATGCATGGTGCAACAAGCGAGTGTGCCAAATATTGTTTTAAGAAATTGGGATTGAAAAATTACACCATAATTAACGATAACCCAGACCCATATTTTGGTGGAGGTTTGCCGGCGCCTTACAAACACAATTTGACACATCAAGTGGCATTGCTTAAGAAAGGGAAGTATGATTTTGGCTTCGCTTTAGATGGAGATGGGGATAGAGTGTCATTTATTGACAAAACTGGTGAGATATATGATTGCAATTATATTGCAGTAGTTTTGTATTATTATCTTGTAAAATTCAAGGGGTACAAAGGCGGATTTGTGCATAATATCGCATTTACGTCGTTACTAGATAAGGTTGTGACTGATATGGGCTACAAGTGTTATCAATCACTAGTGGGTTTTAAGAATGTAGCACAGAAGATTATAGAAACCGATGCATTTGTCGGTGCGGAAACTAACGGAATGGCATTCGCTAATCATATTTTGCACAAAGACGGCTTATATACTGCATTTTTGCTAATAGATTGTCTTGCTGCACTAGGCAAGCCGTTATCAGAAATTATTAAGTCCCTAAAATCTGATTATAATTATCCTAGCGAAGCAATTGAATATGCATACGAGACAACACAGCAATATCGAGACCAATTGCATCGTATGATATTTGATAGAAAAGTTTTGCCAAAGTTGTCTAGACCAATTGAGTCGGTAGATTATTCGGATGGGTTAAAAATAAATTTTGCTAATGGATACTGGACTATGGTTAGATTTTCGGGCACTGAATGTGTGATGAGAATATTTGCCGAAATGGAAAATCTTACCGAGTCGGAAGCTATGGTCAAAGAAATGGAACAATACATAGGCTTGTTCGTTCGACAGTAAAAAAAACACTTCGAAATTAAAATTTTGACATTTCGAAGTGTTTTTTTGTATGTTGTTATTGATATGTGTCGCCTCTATACAGTAGGGACAATGATTGGGATGATAATAGGCTTACGCTTCAATGCTTTGAAGAATAAGTTGCCCAAAACTTTGCGAATCATATCTTTAATTGCATTCCAGTCATTAGATTTGAAGTCAGCATTGATAATAGAATTGATAACCAAGTCTTTTGCTTCTTCTATGATATTGGCATTGTCGTTAGCATAGATAAAGCCCTTAGTTACAATATCTGGCTTGCTAGTCAAAACAAACTTTTTGCTAGAAATTGTAAGAACAACAACGCACAAGCCCTCGGTTGCCAATTGCATACGATCCCTTTGAACAATGCCGTTGGCAGAACTGATATCTAGTCCATCAATCAACTTGATGCCTGCAGGAACTTGACCAATTTTCTTAATGCTATTAGGAGTTATTGCTATCTGGTCACCAAGATCTGGAATTACAATATTGCGCTCGTGCATCCCTAGGTCTATTGCAATATTGGCGTGTGCTCTAAGATGACGGAATTCGCCGTGGCATGGTACAAAGAATTTTGGCTTGATTATACTATGAATAATCTTCAATTCCTCTTGATATGCGTGTCCTGATACGTGAACTTCGGCTAGTGACTCGTATATTACACTAGCACCTTTTTTGTATAATAGGTTAATCACTTCGCTAATTTCTTTCTCGTTACCTGGAATAGCTGACGCACTGAATATAACATAATCGTTATTGGTGATCTCTATCTTAGGGAATTCATCATTTGCCATACGAGACAATGCGCTATTTGGTTCACCTTGGGAGCCAGTGCATAAGATACAAATCTTGTCATCATCATACTTGTTAAGCGAATTAACATCGGTTATATTTTCTCGATTGTATCTTAGTTCACCAATCTTGCTAGCAGTCTCGCATACATTCTGCATTGATCTGCCAGTAAATACGCATCTTCTACCATATTTCTCGCACAGGTCTAGGATCTGTTGGATACGATGTACATTGCTGGCAAAAGTGGCTATAATTATACGCTTTTGCTTATTTTGTGCAAATAATCCGTCTAAAGTCGCACCAACTTTTTTCTCACTCATACTAAATCCTGGTCTCTCGGCATTGGTAGAGTCGGCAGTAAGCATCAATACGCCTTTCTTGCTAATCTCTGCTAGCCTTACTAGATCCATAGGTTCTCCATCTATAGGAGTGAAGTCCATCTTGAAGTCCCCAGTATGAAACCATACACCTACTGGTGTGGTTACAGCAATAGCCATAGAACCCGAAATGCTATGGGTTACCTTAACAAATTCTATACTAAAGCATCCTGCTTTGACTACAGTTTTGTTTTTGACTACATTAGTCTTAAATTTCTTTTTGTGTTCTCTTAATTTGTTGTCTATTAACGCAGCAGTTAGGCGGCTAGCATATACTGGTGCATTGATTTCTTGCATTAGGTATGGCAATGAACCAATATGGTCTTCGTGTCCGTGCGTGATTATTACGGCTTTGATACGGTTTTTGTTTCTTATTACATAGTTAAAATCAGGAATAACTAGGTCAATTCCTGGCATATCATCGGAAGGGAATGCCACACCAGAATCTATTATTATCATATCTTCGCCATATTCTAGGCACATCATATTTTTTCCGACTTCGCCTACGCCACCTAAGAACGATAATTTTAATTGTTTTTGATTATTTCTCATTTCTTCTCCTTATTTAAGTAATTTAAGATTGTAAACAATTTGGATGTGTTGGTTTGTATATATGACCAATAATATGTAAAAAGGATTATATTAACTAGATTGATAAACTGAAATAATAAAGTTATATGGGTTATATCAGCAGTTTCATAATAAAATAAAATTAATAATTTGAAAATGCAAAAATCTTTTCTAATAATCCAACTATTGGATAATGCTTTTATGCACACAAAAAACACTTTTGGCAATTATGTTGCTCTAGAATATTTTTTCAGTTTCGATTGCTAATACATAAATTGTTAAAAATTAGAGATAATGCTATATATGTGTATCACATTTAGTATTAAATAATATTTAGGTAGTGATCAAGTCAACAATTGGATATAGCACACACCAATTGAGTAGAGTGTTCAATACATAACAAACTACTATATTAACTAAACAAATCTAAATAGCATTGTATTTTCGAATCGAAAAACTATACAAAACTAATATCCATTACTAGTATATTACATCATTTAATTTAATTTTGCAATACTTTTGATATCAAAATTTAATTGAATGATATAGTAATTGTCGCATTTTGTCTATAATTAAGTACATAATAATTATAATCAGTTATACAATCTATGTGTAATTGAGCATTCGCTCAATATGCACTACCGTGCACCCCAGCCGACTAGCGTCGTCTGACACATAGATTGAATTAACATCAGTTATATACAAGCGATCCCTATCGAGTACGTTTGTCTCTAACATCCGATATTGTAACATATTGACCAATGGTTGATTAGAGTATAATAGTATTTATATTGCTTATTGATTTAGCAAGTACAAGATTGATTATTATGGCTTGAATTGGCAATATTTATGAAGCTTCTGCTATTATTAACTTAAATTATTTGACAGCTTATAACTATTAGTTTATACTTAAATTATGAAAACTGAGGAGGAGATATGGCAAATAAATACGATAGTATGAGCACCGATCAATTTATGCAAACTTATATTCAAGAAGATGCACAGACAAGGCGACGAATGCTTAGAGAAGCCGGCAAAGAAAATGAGGCTAGATTTAGACGTGATGCTGGTCTTGCTGGAGTAAGCTTGAGCGGAAAAGCAAAAGAAGGCAATATTCATCAAAGGGAAGAGAAGAGGGAGGCAGAGAAGAAGGACCAAGTGGCTAGGCGTATAGCTAAGACTAATACTAGATCAACGCAATCTCGTACAAATTCTAATCCAACAAGTAATAATGCACCCAAAATAGAGTTCCCAGAGTTAGGTGCAACCTCTCGTTTTGGATCTAATATCGATAAAATGATGCTTGAAACATTAGCAAATAATCAACAGCCAGCTAGTGATAGAGACGACAGCAAATATAGAGTTCAAGTTAAACCAGAGGCAATATCATCAGAAAAGACAAAAAGACAATGGAATCTAGAATCTTATCGTAATGCTATCAGAAATATAAGAAGTACATCTAATAATGAGCGAGATATAGAAATATTCAACACATATGTTGTTGGGCCAGATGAGATGAATATCCTTAATCATGAAGCATGGTCTATAGGAGAAAATACAGAAGGTACTAAAATCACAAATAAAGAAAGACATGCTAGGCATTTAAGACAATTAGAAGAAGAGGCTGCTAAAGCAAGGGGTGGTGCTAAGCCTAGAACTACTAGACAGACTACACCTAGACCTACTGCCAATACGGCTGCACCTCAGCAAACTAGTACAACACCTGCTCCTAATAATCAAGTAGCCGGTCAAGCAGCAAGAGCTCCTCATCAACAAGAAGTAATTGCGGCGAGAAATGGTGCGGAAGGTCCAGCAGCTAATGCTGCTACTCGTGTTGCTCCGCCAACTCCGCCTAGAAGCAGCAGTAGTAGTAGCGTTACTCCACCAAGCACTCCTAGTAATAGACATTCGGATCCAGCACCAAATAGACCAAATGGTGGCGGCAGTAATTTGTTAGACGAATTAGACAAGAGTATAGATGTATCCGAAGGCCACACAATAACATTTAGAAGACCTGTAATAGGCAGAGATGGCAAAAGGACGACTGAATTCAATGACCGTAGAATTGCTGGCGAGAAAGAAAGGGTAGATAGTAGCAGATATTTCGAGGCAGGAGACATTCAGAAATTAATCGAGAGCAAAATTGCAGAGAATAATGCAAATAACAAGAAGACATCTATCACTATGGGTGGCACTGGTGGACAACTTAAGATAGAAGTAGAACCAGGCAAGAAATTGGACGAGAAACAATTAGATGAACTTAACAAATTCTTTGCTGCTCAGTCTAAGATTGTAATGCCTGCAGAGAAATCAATTGATATTAACAAAGGTGGTTGGTTTAGATTTAAGTCAATAAGTGGGAAAGAGAGCGAAAAAGGACTTCCTGGCCCAGATGTCAAGACTCAGTTGGCTGCAGACAAACGAAAAGATTTTACTCAAGAAGACAAAGAAACGCTATATGTTGGGCTTAATCAAATGGAATTAGGTGAAAATGATTTTTGTGACGGTCCTGTGCCACCAGAGGAAGTAATACCACCTAGGACCGACGAGAAAGGTAAAAAGAAATGTATGCCAAAGTGGGTTAAAGCGTTGGCAATAGGCGGTGCAGTTGCTGCCGGTGTCGCTACTGTAGGTTTGCTTGCTCCTTATATTATGCCAGCTATGTCGGCTTGTTGGACGATGTTGCCTTCGGCTGTAGGGCCTGCATTGCATACAGTTCAGACAGGTATTGCCGGTGCGTCAGCACTGGTCGGCAATCCACTAACATTTATGCCTATGAGTGGGCGTTGGCTAGATGGTGCTGGTACTCTGATGAATGCTGTACCACAAGGTATGTCGTTAGGAACCTCAATATTAGGCGTTGCAGGAGGAGTAGCTGCTGCAGCAACTGCAGGTATATTGACATACAAGGCTATTACAGGAATCTACAAGACTGTCAATGGTTTTAGAGAGAGGAAAGCGGCAGAGAGAGCAGCAGCTGAGCGAGCAGCTGATCCTTGCCCAAGCAGATAAGGAGAGTGAAAAATGGAAAAAGATAGTATCGTAACCCTTAATGGTAGAAGATTCGCCTTGACACAAGAAGCAATGTATAATGGCAACAAATATTTTATTGCTGTAGAAGTAGATCCTAAGACCAACCAAATGTTAGAAAAATATGGTGTATTGAAAGAAGTTATGGTCAATGGCGTAGCCTGCCTAGATATAGTTCGTAATAAGAATGAGAAGGTAGAGGCTACTAAGGCCTTGATCAAAGACTTTGAAGTAGATTTGGCCGAAGATAAGAATAATATCCCAGTAGGACAGTTTGTTAAATTGAATGGCAAGGAGTATATATTGCTAGACTATATCCCATACGAGAATAATATGTATATGGTATTTTTGACATCATCTAAGCCACTAGATATGATAATTGCGAAAAGAACAATTAATAATAACGAGGAAATGAGTCTAGAAGATGTAACTACAACCGATGACGGTATTGCAGTACTAAGATTGTTTACTATGATTCATAACGGCGATGTTGATTGGGATAAAATGTTTGAAGAAAGTAAAAATAATTAGAAAACATTCTTGTTTTTACTAAGATAAATAAAAAAATTGCAGAAATAACTGCAATTTTTTTTGCCAGTATGAATGACAAATTGTTATAACATTTATGTTGAAGAATTATAATTGATGTGGTAGAATATATGTGATTATAATGATGGTGGAGATATTGTATGACAATAGAACAAAGAATTGATTACCTTAGACAATATGCAATCAACAACAATGTTCCTATAGTAAGACCTCAGACAGGGGATAGATTGGCGGAAGAGGTACGTCGTAGACAACCGCTTAGTATATTAGAGATAGGAACTGCTGTAGGATACTCTACATTATTAATGTTATCATCTTGTCCAGATGCAATTATTACCACTATAGAGAAAGATGATAATAGATATAATTTTGCAAAAGATAATCTAGCGGGGACTGATACTATTTGTGTAAATGATGATGCTATGCGAAGCTTGCAAAAATATGTAGATTTAGGCAAAAAATTCGATTTTGTGTTTTTGGATGGACCAAAAGGTCAGTACTACAAATACTTGCAATTGATTAAGCAATTATTGTCTACTGGCGGATGTATATTTGCCGACAATATTGGATTTTTTGGAATGGTTCAGTCGGGACAATACCCGCATAGACACAAGACTATAGTGACAAGCCTTAGGAACTATATTGCAGAGGTTACTGGTGAGGGCTGGGATACCGAAGTGCATTACGAAGTAGAAGACGGATACGCTATATCTACTAAGTTATAAGATAAACAATTAATATACGACGTTTAATTATATTATCGGAAGTTTTGTCTGAATGCACACGAGCAAAGCGAGTGTATATTCAAGCAAAACTGATGTTAATTCAATCAGGATGCCGCTAGTAATAGCGGTAGGTTGCGAAAGCGACCAGAGGTGCGAGCGAAAAGCGTAAGCACATATACATCACATAGATTATATTATCGGAAGTTTTGTCTGAATGCACACGAGCAAAGCGAGTGTATATTCAAGCAAAACTGATGTTAATTCAATCAGGATGCCGTTGGGACAACGGAATTGCGATTAGCAAACTGATTTGCGAACAAAGAGAGCAAAACAACATCACATAGATTATATTATTTGAATTACTAGTTGGCGATAGAGATCTTTTTAGTTATACTTATGTTTTGCTATGTATCATATATATAAGAAATATAACTTAAAAATCAACTGGTAGAGTATGGAGGAAGTAAATGATAGAATTATTAGCCCCAGCGGGGAATATGGAGAAATTAAAAACAGCATTTGCATACGGAGCGGATGCTTGCTATTTTGCTGGTACTAGATTTGGGCTGAGGGCAATGAGTAGTAATTTCAGCAACGAAGAATTGCAAGAAAGTGTAGAATATGCTCATTCACTTGGCAAAAAATGCTATATTACAGTAAATATTTTGGCGCACAATGCTGATTACGATGGGTTGAAAGAATATTTGCAATTTCTGGAATCTATCAAGGTGGATGGCGTAATAGTCAGCGACCTTGGCATTATGAGTTTTGTCAAAGAGTATGCTCCAACACTAGAGTTACATGTATCTACCCAGAGCAGTATAACCAACAAATATTCTGCTATGGAATATGTTAAGTTAGGCGCCAAGAGATTAGTTCTGGCAAGAGAATTATCAATTAAGGAAATTAAAGAAATTAGAGATTATATACCCAAAGATATAGATATAGAGTGCTTTGTGCATGGGGCTATGTGCATCTCTTATTCTGGCAGATGCTTGCTATCTAACTACTTATGTGGTAGAGATTCTAATAGGGGTGCTTGTGTGCAAGCATGTAGATTTCAATACACTATTAAGGAGTATGCCAAGGATGGCGATGAATATCCTATAGAAGAGGACGATAGGGGAACATACATCCTTAATAGTAAAGATATGTGTCTAATTGAACACATCAAGGAACTGGTTGATGCAGGTATTACTAGTTTTAAGATAGAGGGTAGGATGAAGAGCCCTTATTATGTAGCGACTGTAGTCAATGCATATAGGCGGGCAATAGACTTGTATAAGAACGATCCGGACCACTACACTTGTCCTAAATATTTGGTGCAAGAATTAGAGAAAACTAGCCATCGCAGATTTACAACAGGATTTTATTTTGCCTCTAATGACAAAGAATATACTAAGTCGTCTATGCCTATTCAGACTCACGAATTTATGGCAGTAGTAATGTCTAATCAAGTAGGTAATTGGGTTGAGATAGAGCAGCGTAATAGATTTAGGGTGGGAGACGAATTAGAGATTTTGTCTCCGAGCGACAACTTCAATAAGACTTTCATTGTCTCTAAGATGACAACGCTAGACGGTGAAGAGGTCGTAGATGCAATGCATGTGCAAGAGCGTCTTCGATTATATCTAGACGATATTACGGGTCTTCAGTCGGGCGATATACTTCGCAAGAAGATTGATAAATAATAAACTATAATAATATAATTCAATATTTGTAATAATTGGTGTGTGCAATGTATAACAAATGACGTTCATTGCCTAAGTTTAGTAAATAAAATTTTGTTTGATTATTGTGGAAAAGTTATTTCTATTACAATATTTAGCAATTTAATCAAATATTAGTATACACAAGTTAAATTTCTACTTATCAAGTTAATATGAATTGATATACTAATAGGCCTGCTTAATTTTATTAAGAATAACAATGGATAAAGCTATGTAATAAGTGCTTTGTCGAAATAACGCAATGTTTATGTGACAATACTTTTGTGTGTAATTGTAATTATTGGCATATTTTTGGTTTGGTAAGAATAATGATAATGTAAACACAAGTTGTAAAGGAGAAAAATCAATGGACTTCGATGTTTACAAAGATATTGCCCAAAGAACCAATGGCGACATATATATTGGCGTAGTTGGCCCTGTAAGAACGGGCAAAAGTACTTTTATCACAAGATTTCTGAACACACTGGTTCTTCCTAATATATCCGACAAAAACGAATTGGAACGAACTATAGACGAGATGCCAGTATCTGGCGATGGCAAAACTATTATGACAACACAGCCCAAATTTTTGCCAAATGAGGCGGTTAAGGTCAATCTAGATGGCAACATTAATTTCAATGTAAGATTAATTGACTGTGTTGGATATTTGGTAGAGGGCGCAATAGGTCACACCGAGAATGACAAGCCGCGTATGGTTAATACACCTTGGGATGAAGATCAGATGCCTTTCGAGAAAGCTGCCGAGATAGGCACTAATAAGGTGATTAATCAACATTCTACAATTGGTGTAATGATTACAACTGATGGTAGTATTACTGATATAGAACGCGCTAATTATATCGATGCCGAAGAGAGGGTGATAAGTGAATTAAAAGC
Organism: uncultured Clostridia bacterium; assembly: GCA_945921465.1. GTDB lineage: Bacteria > Bacillota > Clostridia > Christensenellales > UBA1242 > UBA11490. The sequence continues at coordinate 14,567 of CAMEKS010000028.1, forward strand.
CAGCAACAAACCATTTGTAATTGTGCTTAATTCTACTCATCCTACCAGTCCCGAGACAATTAATTTGGCAAAATCCTTGCATGACAAATACAACCAATCTGTAATTCCTATGGATGTTAACGCAATGGGTGAGCCTGATATTAATGAATTATTTGCAACAATTCTACAAGAATTTCCAATCACTCAGATAGCAATCAAGATGCCACAATGGATGACTGCGTTGCCATATGAGAGTGAAATTATTCAAGAGATTGCGACTGAGGTGGCAAATAAGACAGCAGACTTTGTCCGAATTGGCGACTTGCCTAAGGATATATTAATGTTTGAGAA
>CAMEKS010000029.1 GCA_945921465.1 uncultured Clostridia bacterium
AAGGGACCACAATGGAGAGGCGGTGGCATTGTGTTCGCACCTAAGCCAAGAGACTTCTCTAAGAAAGTTAATAAAGAAGCTAAGAAAGCTGCATTCATCAGTGCTATTAGTGCTAAATTGAAGAACAAAGAATTGGTTGTAATTGACAATATTGATCTAAAAGATTACAAGACAAAGTCATTAGTTAATGTTTTGAATAATTTGAAACTAGACAAGACTACTATCTTCGTAACTAAGGGCAATAACGACAACTTAATCAAGGCTTCTGGCAACTTATCTAATGTAGATGTTACAACTGCTGATATCCTAAATACTTATGATATCGTATGCTGCGACAAATTAGTTCTTACAGTAGATGCAATAAAAGAAATACAGGAGGCTTATGTTAAATAATGAAAGCTTACGATATTATTATTAAACCAATCTTGAGTGAAAAGAGTTATGCAGATATTGCTAACAAGAAATACACTTTCTTGGTTGCTAAGAATACTAACAAAATCGAAGTTAGACAAGCAATTGAAGAAATTTTTGGCGTAAAAGTTGCATCTGTCAACATTGCTAACATTAATGGAAAATTAAAGAGACAAGGAAAATCCCAAGGTTATACTTCGGACTACAAAAAGGCTTATGTTCAATTAAAAGAGGACAGCAAGGCTATTGAGTTCTTCGAGAGTTTGGCTTAAGGAGTAAGGAGGAAATACAATGGCTATCAAAACTTACAAACCTACATCTGCTGCTAGAAGATTCTATACAACAGCATCTTATGACGAGATTACCAAATTTGAACCAGAGAAATCTCTTCTTGCACCTAAGAAGAAAAGTGCTGGACGTAATAACCAAGGTCGTATTACTGTTAGACATATTGGTGGCGGCAACAGAGTTAAGTACAGAATAATAGATTTTAAGAGAAACAAAGATGGTATTCCTGCTAAAGTAGTTGGCATCGAGTACGATCCTAACCGTTCTGCTTATATTGCATTGATTTGCTATGCAGACGGCGAGAAGGCATACATTATTGCTCCTAAGGGCTTAAATGTAGGCGATACAGTAATGAGCGGAGAGACCGCTGAAATCAAAGTAGGTAATACTTTGGAATTGAAAGATATGCCAGTTGGCGCAGTTATCCACAATATCGAGCTTACCCCAGGCAAAGGTGCTGAGATGGTAAGATCGGCTGGTATGGAAGCTAGACTAATGGCTAAAGAAGGCAAATATGCCACAGTTAAATTACCAAGCGGTGAGACAAGAAAGGTATTTGCTAACTGCCGTGCTACAATCGGTACTGTTGGCAACATCGAGCACGAAATCGTTGCTTTGGGTAAAGCAGGAAGAGTTAGACATATGGGAACTAGACCTACTGTTAGAGGTAGCGTAATGAACCCTTGCGATCACCCTCATGGTGGTGGTGAAGGTAAGAGCCCAGTTGGTAGAAAATCTCCTCTTACTCCTTGGGGCAAACCTGCTATGGGTAAGAAAACAAGAAATACTAAGAAGCATAGCAATAAACTTATTGTTAGCCGTGCTAAGTAGGAGTGAATATTATGAGTAGAAGTTTGAAGAAAAAACCTTATGTAGAAGAAAGACTTATGCAAAGAGTTTTGAAGTTAAATGCTGAAGGTAAGAAACAAGTATTGAAGACTTGGAGCAGATCATCAACTATTTATCCAGAATTCGTTGGTCATACAATTGCTGTTCATAATGGTATGAAACATATTCCAGTTTATTGCACAATCGATATGATTGGTCACAAACTTGGTGAATTTGCACCTACTAGAACCTTCAGAGGTCATGGCGCAGACAAAAAAACTAAAGGCAAGAAATAGGAGATAATCAGAAAATGGCAAAAAGAGTTAAAGAAAAAGCGTTGAAGAGAAAAGAAAACAAAGACAATAGACCTTTTGCTGTAGCTAGATATGTAAGAATGGGTTCTTCTAAAGCAAAAAGAGTTCTAGACCTAATCAAAGGTAAGTCATTTATCGAGGCTTGTGCTATTTTGGATAATACTCCTAGCACTGCTAGCCTAGTTGTTAAGAAAGTCCTAGTTTCTGCTGGCGCTAATGCCGAGAACAACAAGGGACTAAGTAGAGATTTGCTATATGTCGCTGAGGCATATGCAGACCAAGGCCCATCTTTTAAGAGAGTATCTTTTAGAGGAAGAGGCGGCGTTGATACTATTATTAAGAGAACTTGTCACATCACTATAATACTAGACAGTTCTGCTAAAAACTAATAAGGAGGATTTATATTAATGGGACAGAAAGTTAATCCACACGGCTTTAGAGTTGGTGTTAATAAAGATTGGAGTTCATCTTGGTTCACTAATAAGAAAGAATTCTCCGAGTATTTGTTAGAAGACAACAATATCCGTAAGTTCATCAATAAGAAATACGCTGACCAATCGGTTGCAAGAGTACATATTGACAGAACTGCTAACAAAGTAACAGTAGACATCTACACTGCTAGACCAGGCGTTATCATTGGAACTAAGGGCGCTGGTGTAGAAGAATTGAAGAGCGAATTAGCTAAACTGGTTAATGGCAAATTCGTTAATATCAATATTAAAGAAGTTAAAAAACCAGATTTGGATGCAGACCTAGTTGCTCAGAGCATTGCTCAACAATTAGAGAAGAGAATGAGTTTTAGACGTGCAATGAAGATGGCAATGCAACGTGTTATGCGTGCTGGTGCCAAGGGTTGCAAAGTTATGGTAAGCGGCAGATTAGATGGTGCCGAGATCGCTAGATCAGAGCATTATCACGAAGGTAGATTGCCATTGCATACCCTAAGGGCAGACATTGACTATGCTACTTGCGAAGCTCATACTACATTTGGTGTTATCGGTGTTAAAGTTTGGATCTGCAAAGGCGAAATTTTGACAAAGAAAGTTGTTGCACCTGCAGAGACTGAGGTCGTTGAAGGAGGACAAGAATAATGTTGTTAATGCCAAGAAGAATCAAGAGAAGAAAACAATTTAGAGGAAGATTAAAAGGTCAAGCTACTCGTGGCAACAAGATTGCTTACGGCGAGTACGGTCTAGTAGCATTAGAGCCATGCTGGCTAACTACTAACCAAGTTGAGGCTGCGCGTATCGCTATCAATAGATACACTAAGCGTGGTGGACAAGTTTGGATCAACATCTTCCCTAACAAGCCAGTTACTAAGAGAGCTGCTGATACTCGTATGGGTAAAGGTAAAGGTAATCCAGAGTACTGGGTTGTTACAATTAAGCCAGGCAGAGTTCTATTCGAACTAGGCGGCGTCACTGAAGAACAAGCTAGAGAGGCTATGAGACTAGCGTCTTACAAATTGCCTATCAAGACTAAGTTTGTTAAGAAGGAAGAATTAGAAGAAGGTGGTGTTGTATAATGAAAGCTAAAGAATTTAGAGATATGACAAACGAAGAACTTAACAAGAAATTAAAAGAGTTGAAGTCAGAGTTGTTTAATCTTCGTTTTTCTAATGCAACCGGACAATTATCCAACCCAATGCAAATTAATGCTTGCAAAAAAGACATTGCAAAAGTCAAGACAGTATTGACTGAAAGAGAATTAAACAAAAAGGTTAATGCTTAAGGCTGAAGGGGAGAATTTATGGAAAATACAGAGAGAAATTTAAGAAGAACTAAGATTGGTGTTGTTACAAGCAACAAAATGGACAAAACTATTACAGTTTCTATCGTATCCAACAAGCGTCATCCATTGTACGGCAAGGTATACAAGTCCACTAAGAAGTTTAAGGCTCATGATGAGAAGAACGAGTGCAACATTGGTGATACCGTAGAGATTATGGAAACAAGACCACTTAGCAAAGACAAGTACTTCAGACTTGTTAGAATAATAGAAAGAGCAAAATAAGGAGTAAAAGATTATGGTACAACCTCAAACTATACTAAAAGTTGCTGACAATAGCGGTGCTAAGAAAATTATGTGTATTAGAATTTTGGGTGGTTCATTTAGAAGAAGCGGTAATATTGGCGACATAATTATTGCATCTGTTAAATCTGCTACTCCAGGCGGTGCTGTTAAGAAAGGCGACGTTGTTAAGGCTGTAATCGTTAGAACAAGCAAGGGTATATCTAGACCAGATGGCTCTTATATCAAGTTTGACGACAATGCAGCAGTTATTATCGATAACCAGAAATTACCTAAAGGTACTCGTATTTTTGGACCTATCGCTAGAGAATTAAGAGATAAAGGCTTTATGAAGATAATTTCATTGGCTCCAGAAGTGTTATAAAAGGAAGGTTTATTAGAATATGTCATTACATGTTAAGAAAGGTGATAACGTATTAGTTATTACTGGCAAAGATAAGAATAAAACTGGCAACATCATTTCTGCCAATCCATCTGATAACACTGTTGTTGTTGCTGGTGTCAACATTATTTCTAAGCATCAGAAGCCAAGAAAAGCTGGCGAAAAGGGTGGAATCAACAAATACGAAGGCAAAATTGATGCATCTAATGTACAAATAATTTGTCCTGTATGCGGCAAAGCAACAAGAGTTGCTTATGCTACTATAGATGGCAAGAAGGTTAGAGTATGCAAGAAGTGCGGCGAATCATTAGATTCTAAAGCAGCTAAGACTACTAAGAAAGAAGCAGTTAAGCCTGAGGCTAAGACTACTAAGGCTGCAACTACTAAGAAAGCAACTGCTAAGACTGCAGAAGCTAAAGAGCCTGCTAAGAAGGCTACTAAGAAGACTACAACTAAGAAAAGTGATAAGGAATAGGAGGAATAACAAATGGCAAAAGAAGTTAATAGATTAGTAGAAAAATACAACACTGTTGTTGTTCCTGCTATCATGAAAGAGAAAGGTTATACTAACGTATATCAAGTACCTAGAATTGAGAAAATCGTTGTTAATCGTGGTTTAGGCGATTGCAAAGAGAACGCTCAGGCTTTCAACAAAGCTGTAGAAGAACTTGCAGTAATCACTGGTCAAAAACCAGTAGTTACTACCGCTAAGAAGTCAATTGCTAACTTCAAGGTTAGACAAGGCAACAAGATTGGTGCCAAAGTTACTCTTAGGGGTGAGAAAATGTACGAATTCTTAGACAAAGTTATCTCTATTGCATTACCTCGTGTAAGAGACTTCCAAGGAATCTCCGACAAGGCATTCGATGGCAGAGGTAACTATGCACTTGGTCTAAAAGAACAATTGGTATTCCCAGAAATATCTTATGATAAGATTGACAAGATTAGAGGCTTGGATATCTGTATCGTAACAACCGCAAAAACTGATGAGGATGCAAAACTATTATTAGAATATATGGGTTTGCCTTTCAGAAAGAGATAGGAGGGTTCGTATGGCAAGAAAAGCATTAAAAGAAAAACAGAAAAAAGAACAAAAATTTAGCACTAGAGAATACACTCGATGCAATATCTGTGGTCGTCCACACTCTGTACTTAGAAAGTATGGTATCTGCAGAGTTTGCTTCAGAGAATTGGCTTACAAAGGCGAAATTCCTGGTGTAAAGAAATCAAGTTGGTAAAAAGGAGATAAGTTTATGTATTTTACAGACCCAATAGCAGATATGCTAACAAGAATGAGAAATGCTCTTAGCGCAAAACATAAAAGTGTTTCCGTTCCCACTTCTAAGACAAAAACCGCTATCGCAGAATTGCTTTTGCAAGAAGGATATATCGCTTCTTACAAAATCGAGGGCGAGGGCGTAAATTCTAATATTGTAATCGACTTTAAGTTTGGTCCAAACGGCGAGAAGGTTATCAATGGATTGAAGAGAATTTCTAAGCCAGGACTTAGAATATATGCAAGTGTTGAGGAATTGCCAAAGGTTATTAATGGCCTAGGTATTGCAATCATCTCTACAAGCAAAGGATTAATGACTGATAAGCAAGCTCGTACCGCCAACATCGGTGGCGAAGTATTGGCTTATGTATGGTAGGAGGAAGATATGAGTAGAATAGGTAAGAAATCAATCACAATTCCTGCTGGAGTTACAGTTACTATCAATGGCGATCAATGCACAGTTGCAGGTCCATTGGGCACTATTACTAAGAGAGTAGAGCCTAAGTTGACATACAAGATTGATGGTCAGGCTTTGCATATCGAGAATAACAACACAGAAGCAATGTACAATGCTTATCACGGTCTATACAGACAAATCATTTTCAATATGATTGAGGGTGTGTCAAAAGGCTTTGAGAAGAGATTGACTATCAATGGTGTCGGTTTTAAGGTTACTCAGAAAGGTCAAGATCTAGTTCTTAACATCGGATTCAGTCATCCTGTAGAGGTTAAGGCTGTTGAAGGTATCACTCTATCTTGCGACAAGAACGAAATTATCGTTAAGGGTATTGACAAGGAATTGGTTGGTCAAGTAGCATTAAAAATAAGAGATATTAAACCAGTAGAACCATATCACGCTTACGGTATCTATTACAGCAACGAAACTGTAGTAAGAAAAGAAGTTAAGAGTGGTAAGAAATAATAAGGAGTAAATAGGCAATGATTAATAAGATTGATAAGAATGCTGAGAGAAAAGCAAGAGCAATCCGTGTTAGAAGCAAAGTTAACGGCACTGAATTAAGACCTAGACTATCTGTTCATAGAAGTCTAAGCAATATTTATTGTCAGATTATTGATGACTCCAAGAGTATCACACTGGTTAGTACTTCTACTATGGACAAGAATCTTGCTGACAAGTTGCAAGGCAAAACAAAACAAGAACAAGCCTACATAGTTGGGGAAGCAGTTGCTAAGATGGCTATTAAGAAAGGTGTTAAGTCTGTTGTATTTGATAGAGCAGGTTACATCTACACTGGTAGAATCAAAGCATTGGCTGACGGTGCCCGTAATGGCGGACTAGATTTTTAAGGAGAAAGGTAATGCAAAAAGACGAGAAAAAATTTGAGAAAAAATTTGACCGTAAAGCTCCAAGAAGGGAAAAAGAAGTTGACCCAATTACAAGTAAGCTAGTTAACGTTAACCGTGTAACAAAGGTTGTTAAGGGCGGTAGAAATATGAGATTCAGCGCTCTTGTAGTTGTTGGAGACAAAGAAGGTCGTGTAGGTGTAGGTAGTGGTAAGGCTGCCGAAGTGCCTAACGCTATCGAAAAAGCTACTTCAATTGCTAAGAAGAGAATGGTTAAGGTTGCTCTAGAGGGCACTACTATTCCTCACGAGGTAATTGGCAAATATGGTACAAGTGTAGTAAAACTTATTCCATCTCCAGAGGGTACTGGTGTTATCGCTGGTGGCTCTGTTAGACCAGTGGTTGAACTATGCGGTATCAAAGATATCACAGCCAAGGCTTTGGGCTCTAGAAACAAGATTAACTGCGTTAAGGCAACAATTGATGCATTGATGCAATTAAGAACCAAAGAAGAGGTTGCAGCCCTAAGAGGCAAAACTGTTGAGGAAATTCTGTAGGAGGTAGACGTATTATGGCAGAACAAGAAGTTAAGAAAACCGTTAAGAAGTCTACTGCTAAGAAGACTGCAGCAGAGACTAAGAGAATCAGAGTTACTCTAGTTAAGAGTACAATTGGATATAACAAAGACCAAGCCCGTACCGCAAAAGCATTGGGCCTTGGCAAAATCAATTCTTCAAACGAACTACCAGACAATGCGGCTGTTAGAGGTATGATCTTTAAGATTAAGCACCTTGTTCGTGTTGAGAATGTGGACTAGGAGGTTTAGATATGAAATTACATCAATTAGCTCCTGCACCTAACTCTACTTTCGAGTCTAAGAGATTGGGTAGAGGCATTGGCTCTGGCCTAGGCAAAACTGCCGGCAAGGGAACCAAAGGTCAAAATTCTAGAAGTGGCGGCGGTGTAAGACCAGGATTTGAGGGTGGTCAGATGCCTTTGACCAGAAGACTTCCAAGAAGAGGCTTTAATAATAAGAATTTCAAAGAAGTTTATAATATTATTAATGTTGCGGATTTGGAAAAATTTGCAGCGAACAGTGTTATCAACATTGAGTTTTTACAAGAGAAAAATATTATCAACAAAGTTGCCCCTTATGGATTGAAAGTATTGGGAAATGGAAATGTAACTAAACCTTTTACAGTTCAAGCTAAGAAGTTTTCTGAAAACGCAATACAAAAGATCGAAAATGCAGGTGGCAAAATCGAGGTGCTATAATGTTTAGACGACTTATAGACGCTTTCAAAGACAAAGATCTTAGAAAGAAAATATTAATTACAATTGTTTTAGTTTTGGTATATAGACTTGGCTGCTGGATAGTAGTTCCAGGTTTGGATGCTACTGCTTTTAAGGAGAGTTTGGGTGTAGGTGACAGCCTGACCTTTATGAACCTTCTTAACTCTATCAGTGGTGGAGCATTGGCTAATGGTGCGATATTTGCACTAGGTGTATCACCTTATATTAGTTCATCCATTATTATTCAGTTGTTAACACTTGTATTTCCTAATTTGCAGAGATTATCTCGTATGGGAGAAGAAGGAAAACAAAAAATATCTGCATACACCAAGGTGTGTGCATTAGTATTGGCTATTATCCAATCAACAGCTATTGTTTTAAGTTATCAAAGTATTATCAATACTAATATTGGGCCTGCTTGGTTGATTTCTATTATGGTAGTATTGATTTTGGTTGCTGGATCAATGGCAACATATTGGTTGGGTGATAAGATAACTGAATTAGGCGTAGCCAATGGATTATCTTTGCTAATCTTTGTAGGTATTCTATCTACATTTGGCAATAGTTTGTATACTGCATTGTTTGCTGCTAATGGCGTATTTAATGGCAATACTAAGATGTTGTTAGAGATTCTATACTTCGTTATCGCGTTGATAGTTATCTTTGGATTTATAGTATTTATGGATATGGCAGAGCGTAAAATTCCTGTGCAATATGCTAAACAAATCAAAGGTAGAAAGATGTATGGCGGACAAAGCACATATATCCCAGTTAAAGTTAATTCGACTGGTGTTATGCCAATAATTTTCGCAATGACATTTATATCTATGCCTCAGATACTAATCAGTTTGTTTGCTCCTAACTCTCAGAGTGGATTTGCTCAATTTATTAATAAATATATCGGTACTCAGAGTTGGTTGTACTTTATACTAATGGCAATATTCATTATTGGATTTGCATATTTCTGGTCACAAATTACATTCAACCCAGTAGATATTTCTAAGAACATTCAGCAAAATGGTGGCTTTATACCAGGTATCAGACCAGGTAAGGCAACTGCTGATTATTTGAAGAAAATTTCTAATCGTATCACGTTATTTGGTGCTATATTCCTAGCCCTAATTGCGATGATACCTAGTATCGTATTCAAGATTATTGGTACTGGTACACTAGTCAATGCATTCAGCGCTACTGGTCTATTAATCGTAGTATCTGTAGCTATCGAATTGGATAAGCAATTAGAGGCTCAGATGTTAATGAAGAATTACAAGGGATTCTTGAATAAATAAAGGAAAGAATGGAAATATGATAATATCAATGCTTGGCGCTCCAGGTTGTGGTAAGGGTACTCAGGCTAAGAAATTAAGCCAGAGATACAATATTCCGCATATTTCTACAGGAGACATTTTTAGAAAAGCGATCAAGGAAGGAACGCCTATGGGCAAAGTTGCTCAGCAGTATATGAGCACTCTTGTTCCTGACGAAATCGTTATTGAATTAGTTAAAGAAAGATTAAGTCAGCCAGACTGTGCCAATGGCGTTATTCTTGATGGATTTCCTAGAACAGTCAATCAAGCAGATGTATATCTTAAAAGTGGAAAATTAGACAAAGTTATATATTTCAATATAGACGAACAAGTAGTTGTAGATCGTATACTTAATCGTAGAACTTGTGCTAACTGTGGCGAAATATATAGCATACTTACTCACAATTCTGATACTTGCGACAAATGCGGTGGCGAATTGGTAGTAAGGGCAGAGGACGCTAAAATTCAAGATAGGATTGATTCCTATAAGAAAGAGACTTATCCTCTGGTAGAATACTTTAAGCAAAATGGTTTGTTGTTCGAACTAGATATCAACAATGTCAAAGCCACCGAACCAGAAGACCAAATTAATGAAATATATGATAAAATAACAAGTGAGTTAGATAAACTTATATGATAACGTTAAAAACGGAAAAAGATTTAGAAACAATGCGTGTTGCATGTCAAATCACACGTGACACACTTGATTATTTGAAGTCTCAGGTTAGGGTAGGCATAACTACCAAGGAATTAGACAAACTTGCATATAATTACATCAGAAGTCGTGGTGCGAAGCCTTCGTTCTTAGGATATGGTGGCTTCCCCGCTACAATATGTACTTCTATCAATTCTGTGGTTGTACACGGAATTCCTGATGACACTGTCTTGAAAGATGGTGACATCATCAGCATCGATTGTGGAGCCTATTATCACGGCTTTCATGGTGATGCTGCCAGAACTTATACTGTTGGCAAAGTTAGCCCTAAGGTTAGGAGGTTAATTAAAATAACTGAGCAAAGTTTTTTCGAAGGGATTAAGGGTCTAAAAGCAGGCGCTTATGTCGGCGATATAGGACATCGTGTTCAGACTTATGTCGAGAAAAATGGATACTCGGTTGTTAGAGAATTGGTTGGTCACGGCATTGGTCGCGAGATGCACGAAGACCCAATGGTTCCTAATTACGGACGAGAGGGTAGTGGTGTCAAACTTAATGCTGGTGCTACAATTGCTATAGAGCCAATGGTTAATATGGGTGACAGGAGAGTGGAATTCTTAAGCGATGGTTGGACTTGCAAGACCAAAGACGACTTGCCTGCTGCACACTACGAAAACACTATCTTAATCAAAGAAGATGGTGTGGAAATACTAACACTATAGGACAATTACTTATGCAAAATATCACAAAAGGGCTAATAGTACGCTCAATTTGCGGACACGACAAAAACGAATTATATCTAGTACTAGATTGTACTGATACCGAAGCGTTACTTGTTAATGGCAAGAATAGACCAACTGCAAAACCCAAAAAGAAGAGCACAAAGCATTTAGTTAGAGTAAGCTCTTCGGCATATTTAAGCGATAATGAAAAAATAGATAATTCAAGAATAATTAAGATATTAAAAGATTATAAGAAGGGGGAATAAATATTTTGTCTAAGCAAGATGTTATAGAGACCGAAGGTGTAGTAATAGAGGTATTAAGAAATGCCAATTTCAAGGTGAAATTAACTAATGGATATGTAATAACTGCATATCTATCTGGCAAGTTGCACCTTAACAATATAAGGATATTGGTTGGAGACCAAGTTAAGGTTGAGATGTCCTTGTATGATCTAACAAAAGGCCGAATTATTTGGCGTATGAAACAACAAAAAACTGAGGAGAATAATTAGATATGAAAGTAAGACCATCAGTAAAGAAAATGTGCGATAATTGTAAAATCATTAAGAGAAATGGTACCGTTATGGTTATCTGCTCTAAGTATCCTAAGCACAAGCAGAGACAAGGCTAGAATTTGAATAATAATCATTTCTTGTCATATTTGTGCTAGATATTGATTTTTTACATAATTAATGATATAATTATAGGGTAGTTTAGTGTTTTTCCTATTTCTATAATTGCACAAATTTGCTTACATTTAGCGATTTTTCGCTATTTGCATAGTACTATAGAAAAGCACCATAATTTTGAAAATAATCACAATAATGGGGCGGCTGGAAACATGGTTTTCACCCGAGTTGTGTTTTATATATATGAATTTATTAAAAATATTTTTGGAGGAAGTTAAATGGCTCGTATTGCTGGAATTGATTTGCCAAGAGAGAAAAGAGTTGAGATTGGCTTAACTTATATTTTTGGTATTGGCAGACAGACTGCTACTAAGATTTTGAAAGAAACTGGCATCAACCCAGACACTCGTGTTAAGGACTTGACTGAGGACGAAATAACACTAATCAAGAACTATATCGAGAAGAATTGTGTTGTAGAAGGTGACTTGCAAAGAGAAATATCTCTTAATATCAAGAGATTACAAGAAATAGGTTGTTATCGTGGCGTAAGACATAGAAAAGGCTTGCCTGTTCGTGGTCAAAACACTAAGCAAAATGCTAGAACTAGAAAAGGACCAAAGAAGACCGTTTCTAAGGCTAAGAAACTTAAGAAGTAGCCTATTAATATAGGTTAAATAGACAGTTATAAGTAATTCACCCATTTGGGCGTTGCCTTATAACTCCAGATAATAAAATTATGTAGGAGATAAGTAAACAAAATGGCTACAGTTACAAAGAAGAAAAAGGTAATCAAGAAGAAGAAAGTAACTAGAAACTTAGATAAAGGATGTGCTTATATTAATGCATCTTTTAACAATACTATCGTAACTATTACCGACCAAGCGGGCAATGTTATCACTTGGAGCAGTGCTGGTAGTTTGGGACTTAGCGGTTCTAGAAAGAGCACTCCTTATGCTGCTCAACAAGCAGCTGAGATTGCTGCCAAGACTGCCAAAGAGCAAGGATTGAATAGTGTAGATGTATTTGTTAAAGGACCAGGCAATGGTAGAGAGACTGCTATTAGAGCATTACAAACTGCTGGTTTGAATGTTACTATGATTAAGGATATCTCTCCAATACCTCACAATGGATGCCGTCCACCTAAGAGAAGAAGAATATAGTAAATAAAGCAATATTTAGCCAAATTATAGCACTTTGCATAGGTGTTAACACAATATGTAATTGTTATAAATAACTGTGCTTTGTGATCTCAGAGCAGATTGGTGGCTATATTGATTAGATTTAATTGATGATAGGCTTAAGATGGCTATCACAATAATTAATAATGGGCGGAAATTCGAATAATCCGCTTATGTAATCATTATTCGAAATTAAATAAGGAGAAAAAATTAATGGCAAAATATACTGGTGCAGATTGTAGATTGTGCCGTAGAGAAGGTTGCAAACTATTCTTGAAGGGTGAAAGATGCTTATCTAGCAAATGTCCTATTGAGAAGAAAACAGGTATCCCTGGGGTTCATGCTCAGACTAGAAAGAAGGCTAGTGAATATAGTCTACAATTGAGAGAAAAACAAAAAGTTAAGAGAACTTATGGATTGCTAGAAAAACAATTTAAGAGATATTATGACATGGCTGAGAATATGAAAGGTATTGTCGGTGAGAATATGTTGTCTCTATTAGAGCGTAGACTAGACAATGTTGTATATCGTATGGGTATTGGTGCTTCTAGAGCAGAATCTAGACAAATTGTTAATCATGGACATATCACTGTTAATGGCAAGAGTGTTAATATCCCATCTTATTTGGTTAACGTTGGTGATGTTATTGCTATCAAAGAGAGCAAGAGAGATATTGAGGCTTTCAAGAACTTAAAAGATGTTAAGGTAATTCTTCCTAAGTGGCTAGAATTTGATAGCACTGCTTTGGTTGGTAAAGTTAATGCATTACCTCAAAGAGATGATATTGACTTGAACGTTAAAGAGCACTTAATCATAGAGTTGTACTCTAAATAATCTATAAGATAGTGAGGAATTTTCGATATGATGGAAATAGAGAAACCAAAAATTACTTGTGAAGAAACAGAAAATGGTTGTTTTGCAAGATTTATTGTAGAGCCACTTGACAGAGGATTTGGAATTACTATAGGTAACTGCCTACGTAGAGTACTATTGTCTGCTCTTCCTGGTGCAGCACCTGTAGGTATCAAGATTGAGGG
>CAMEKS010000030.1 GCA_945921465.1 uncultured Clostridia bacterium
TAAACCATTATACAATGTTATTAGATTGATGGAACAGGATATTACAATAACCAAACCAACAATACCTAGTGGTATCTTATATGGCACGACATCATACACCAACATAGATAATTATGTAGAAGTATTGATGACTGCAATTAACAACAACAAGATTACACTATTACAAGCACAGCAGTACATTAAGTCCATATATGATGTATATATTAATACATACTTAAACTCTGAACTCGAGCAATCATACATTATGTCATTAACTGACCAGTTTGGTGAAAATGAATTATACTTCAATAATTATTTCTTTACTGTCAATAATTCAGGAAATAACGCATTTAACTTAAAACGTGCTACATTAAGCAATAATAATGTTAATATCAACTATTACAAACAAGACAATTCCGGAATTTTATTCTTCCGCAAAATTGATGAAAAAGAAATTAATAAATATAAATTTAGTGTAACCATAGATGACTTTACGGCAATTACTGACGAGAAATTACTAGAACATAGCATATTTGTCGAATCAAGCGCTGCTAAATATTCTGGTACATTAACCAACTACAAATATTACTATATTGATGATGTAAAAGAAAATTATTCACTTAGTGACCTACAAAGCGGATACTATGAGTTTATAGAGCGTGATGCAGCTGGCAACTATCAAGTCTTCTTAATAAGATTATTAGACAGTGCTAATAGTTATAATGCCACTTATACCGACATCAATGGTGACAAAAATAGTTCTATTCTTATCAACAAGTCTAATATTGACTATACTGGTGATAATCGAATTGTAGGTACTGAATTGAAATTAACAAATTCAGCATCATCTGACAACAAACTAGACTTTAACAGAATAGACTTGACATATTCATTTATTGACAAGCAAGCAGATGGCACAACAACGACCTACAATAACCAAGCCAACCCAATTTCTTTATTTAACAATTTATTTAGTAACGAACTGATTATTCACCAGAGAAAGAGCAATACATTTGCAAATATTGATTTTGGCGATTTGATGATATCAGAGACATTGCCTTCAATTGACGCAATACATTTGTTAACTAATCGTTTGAATAAAATGTTAGTATTCATTTCTGATAATTACAAAGATTCTGCACTCGACTTCGATATCAATATTGTTATATACGATAGAATCGGCGGCAAGTATATAATTAATTATGCCACACCAGGTAAACGGCTGGAGCCTATAGCAACATATACTTCTACAGGTATTAAATTAACCATACCTACCGACTCTGTTGGTAGAATAACAAAATTGGTATGGATAGCAGGCTATGGATTGATCAATACTAATGACACAATACAATGGAGCAATAATCCTATAGCCGACAAAGGTAATTCTGAGAGTCATACATCTATTGGTGGTCAAAGCATATTCCTAACTTATCAAAATAGTCCTGGATATCAGAACACATTTAAGGTAGTAACCAAAGATACATTTGGCAATACAGAGACTTATTTATATAGCAAACCTAATGAAACTCAATATGATATTAGTGTAAATAAATCTTTGAACTATGATAACAAAGAATATACTGCTTCGGATATAATTGTTCGATATAGTGCACCTACATACAATGTTGTTATTCTAGCAAATCATAGAGTTGGCAATAATGTCTATGCTTCATATTATGATATAGAGAATGAAAAGTATAGCATAACTGGATATATAGCAAAAGATAATAACAAATATGTTATTCGTGCGGGCACAAAAGACTCCGATCCAATAATATATACTATAACCAAAACATTAGAAAACAATATGCCTAAGATTGTCATTCATCAAGAAAGTGGATATGAATGCACATTTGATATAATTGTTTTAGAGAAAAAAGATTTTAGTGTTTATGCCATTAACAATGGTATCAAGACTAATCTTGAAGAATTTTTGATTCAATTAAATGATAAATCCGTAACTTATGTAATGGTAGAATCTTATAGTATGTATACCCTATTGCCACAAGTTGAGATTACAAACTTGAGCAATATGAAATTATCTAATCCTAATGGTAAAGTATATATAGAAGAGATTAAATATTCTATTCCAGCCAATGATTACTTATTTAATCCTACACTATCTATAATAAAAGATAATATGGGATATGTATCCGCAAATAACACTCTTAGCGATAATGGCAAATATAAACTAATAATATCCAATGCTTTAGGTTATAGTGAATCTATAGAATTTGAGATTAATACAAACAACACATATGATTATGTGGTTTATAGAGTCAATGGAAACAATTTCAAGGAAGATTTGGAACGCTCCAAATATATTAGTGAAGTGTATTACAATGGTTCTGACTATTGGTTCTCGCAACAAAACGCCCAAAACACCAAAACATATAATTTGTATCACTTCTACACCCTAACAGATTATTATAACTATTCTAAGGTCAACAATGATTGGGTAGCTGGAACAACTGGCAATCGTATTGAATTAATTACTAATACTAATAATAATATTAATGTATCATTGGTGGGAGCGGAAGATGGAATTGAACTTAAAACAAAAGAATATGGCAAATTCGCATTGTACAAAGTAACAGATAATGGTGAAAATGATAGCCTATCTATTGTCGAATTCTTTGTAATACATTTTATCGATGCTAACAAAACTATAGATTTTGCCGAAACAAAAATCAATTCTGTTGTTAACTATGCTGGAGGCAGTACCCCTACCACCGCAACATTAAATCGAAAAGATAATACATTATACATTATGTTTGCCAACATTTATAATGGAGCAGGTATTAATTCTAAATATATTCAAGGCAATACCCTAAAACTGTATTATTACTATAATGGCGAAAAACCACAAGAAGTTGATATATCCAAATTGCAGACTTTTGTGGAAGACGCTAAAACATATTATTATTTCGAAATCCGCGACACTGGCGTCCATAAAATAGAAATTGTCGACCTCGCTGGTAACAAAGCATTGTATGGCGAGTCTGCTACTACAAAAGCTAACAATTTAACTATTTTCCTTGTTAATGGGATTATGTACGAAATTAACGGAAGCCAACCTATACCTAACTACATTACCAATGACAAACTTAGACTGAAAATAATAGACACAGCAGGCGGCAGACAATTATATACAATCAATAGAGATATAACAATACTTAAGAATGATTCGGAGTATATAATCAACCCTATTGCTACTAACGAATATGAATTTACAGAAGCAGGAACATATGTAATTGTTGTTAGTGGAAACAGCCGTAGCGAGACATCAGAATCAGAAAGTATTGTTACTACAAGAATAGAATTTACAATTGTCAACCCTAATGTTGCATATAATTCTTACGCAATATCATCTGCAAAGGGCTTTGTAGTAAAGAGCGTACTAAGAAAACTAGAGAATTCAGAAGAATCAAGAGAAACATCTCTAACAAGTTACATTGGTCAATCATCCTTACTAATTTCTTGTGAAGATGATTACTCTGGCGCTGGCTATTATACGATTACCTTAAGCAAATATTTAACAAGTATCAAAGCAGACAAAGAATTTACATTTAAGGTTTGGTTAAATAACCGTTCCGAATCAACTATTATTATCCCTTCTATTCCTTTCGGAACCGCTACGACAAATGTAATTACTCTAAAATATAATCCCGGCAATATATATAGCAATGTTGGTGAATCATATATCACAATTAATGATAATATTATTGAGACAATTGATGCCAATAGCACTAATGAGGCAAGTACATACGAAATTACTGAACGTGGAGACTACTGGATTAAGATTGTATCTGCTAATGGTCAGATATTGGCTAGTTACAAATTAACCAAGAATGACCCACTTAACACTACTGCAGTTATTATAATTATTGTATCTGTTGCGTTCGTGGCATTGCTTATAATTGTATTCATTATATTGCGTAGAAAAACTAAATTTAGATAAAATTAGAATGTATGATCTTAATCCTTTATTAATTGTAAATAATTTGCATTAAACTAATTGAGATCCTATATTAACAAAAAAAGATTATTCAAATAAATTTTGAATAATCTTTTTTTTTGATTAACCAAATATTAAAATTTATAGATAATTTCAAATAATTTTGCGCCACATCAACAAAAGCATTAATTATGAATATTCTTAATCTTATAAGGAATTGAATTTAACAAGTGTATTTACAAACCAAATATTGACAATTTAATTATTTATTAAATTAATAATTAAGTCCAAATAGAGAAATATGCAAGGTCACAAATCTGAGGTTGAATATATTTAGAAGCAGAATCCTTGTAAATATCTATAGCATTTTTATCAAAATATTTGAAATCAATTTGTAGGAAGTCACTACCGCCATTGAACACGAATTGGAAATTACCATCGTTAATATTGGCATTGAATATCGTGTCAAAATTATTATCTACATTATCACCAAAAACTTCTTTTGCACCTTTGGACAAAATTAGATAGTTATTATTGTTATTTTGCTTAAAAAACTCTTGATTGACTTTATTATCGTCATCGTATACTTTAACTCCACTATAGTCGCTAAATTTATTATCGCCCATTGAGTCGCCTACTGTATAACTTGCCACATCATTAGACACAGAGTATACGTAATCAACTCTGAGACTATACTCATCATAAAATGTAGCATTATCAGGGATATTAGGATTGGATGAATTCTTTGCTTCGTTACTTACTAATCCAGTATATACCTCTTCACCGCCACAATAAATATTGTAATAAGGAGTTAGAATAAATTCATCTACATCCATATCAGCAGAACCATTAACTCCTAGAGAAATAGATGTAATCTTAAATCTATAATCTGCATAAGATCCGTAATTAGAACCATACTTTTCTTTTAGACTATCTTCGTATTCTTTTTTGATTTTGTCAGATAGTTTTGGCATCAATACAACATTTTTTAATTTTACTTTTTCCAATACCGGCTTGTATTCGTCATCCTTAACACTAGAACTTGGGTCGTTTATATCTATATCGCCCCAATTAATATTACCGTCTTCTCCTATCCCGATATCATTAGTTTTAGAGAATATTTCGCTTAGTTTAGTTACTTCAATACCAGTTCTAGGCATTATAGGATAAGTTAATAATTTGGCACTATCTTCACTATTCTCATAATTATCATCAGTAACATATAATCCACCAATAGTAATTGTTGCCATACGCTCTGTCATAATATCTACAACATATTTGTAGCCTCTATAGTAGTGCTGATTAATATTGGCATAAAACAAATCTTCGTCATCTCTAGTGGTAGCAACATTAATTGTCGTGGTAGCAAATGAAGCACGAATATTCTCATCTTGGATATAAGCATTTCCAATTACTACTTCAAGAATGTAAGAGGATATATCTCTTAAATTGTTTGGACTAAAGCCAAGATGCTCAATTTCTTTTAAGCAGTCTTCGTATGGAAGGTCTAGGCTAGAACCACTTTCATATTTGTTATTTGCTATAATATTCGCAATTGCTTGCTTGATAGAATCGTTAGTATAAGATTGAGATATATCATAATTCCAAGCCAAACTAGTATTGTATGAACTGCCAGACTTATCAAAAGAACCCGAATGATATTCAGTGTTGGACGAATCAACTATATAGTGATACCCTCCCTTGATAGCATTGTCAAAACAAAATTGATTACGTACACCAAGCCAATCATTGCCCAATCCTGCAACTACAGACAACGAATTAGCAATTGTCTCCTTTGTATTATCAAAATCATTTGTGTTAAGTAACAAATTATTTGTATTGGTTACATTGCTGTTCAGAAGAGTGCTAGGTTTTACCCCCAACATACTAATCCCCTGCCACAATGCTGCTAACTCGCTATTCAATTGAGCCAAGTCTTGTGTTCTATCCAAAGTGCTTACAAGATTAGCATCAGCGTCAGAACCATATATCACATTAAGCCCATACATAAGATGAGTTACATAAGTACTAATCTGCCTATCAATCAAATCATAAAATGTCTTATTGCTATCGGTTGCGTCATCGTAAAATTCGCCACTGTAGCCTGCATCATACATCAAAATTACGCCACTGAAGAAATCATCAGGGTCGTCAGACTGCAGTTGTGGACTAGAAATATCTATAGGAGAGCCACCTGAACCACTAGAACTGCCAGAACTTCCACCCGAACCGCCGCCAGAACTTGTATCAAAACAACCCGTCAGTGTAACACAAGACGTGATAAAAAATATGAAAATTACTATTAAATTAACTAATTTACCAAATTGCAATCTTCTTCTCATACATCTCTCTTTAAGATTAGTATAGCATAATCAAAAAAAATTAACCAATGATATTAGTTAATTTCCTAAAATGCTATATGTACACAAAAAATTATCTTATAAGCACACCACAATCCTAAGGAGATTGAGAAATATACAGTACACCAATAGTAGTATTACTGATATTATAAATGTAATTATATAAATTGTCTTGATTATATTTTCCTGCTCGCAGTTGCATACTTTGCCAAATCTTTTCAACTCTGCCATTCTAGTCCAAGCAGTAGCTATAAGTAAAAGATAGCACAGCATTATTGCTAACGAAAATGCACCTACAATTAATATATATACTATAAATCCTATGATACTGAAAATATTAAAAAATATGACAATATGATAACTAAACATATAGCCTATAGCAACTACTATGCAAATATTAATAATCACAAGAAATGTATTGCGATTTAGAAAAATTGCATAGCACATTAGAGGGCATAAAATTAGCAAATAGTGTAGAAATAACACTAAGCAATTACAATCTCCCTGTAAAAATATCAATAACCTTGTGTCTAGTATATTATCTTCACTAAGGTTGCTACCAAATTGCCCTACAATAATAAATCCCAAGATAATAGCAATTATGTAAATAATACATAATATTACAAATCTAGTCTGGCAATATCTAAAAATATTTTTGCACCAGTCACCTATTATATAACTCTTTCTAATAGATTTAGCACTTCTCATAGTATATTTTATGCCAAATAGTTTCAAATTTTTACATTTTTTGTACATAACAAACTAAAAATATAAACAAATTTTATAAATGCATATTGACTATTATATGTAGATAGTGTTATAATTCTAGACCAAAAGAAAAAAGGAGAATATTATGAGCAATATTTTCACAGATTTATTCAATAGAAACAAACGTGACTATGATCAAAAAGAACAGATTATAGACTTAGCATCTTTAAGCAAAACACAGAAGAATATGAGAGAATTGCATAATCGGGTAAAAAATGCAGATTTATTCTTAAGTGATTTGAGATACGGCAATGTAAGTAAACGTAACTATCTAGAATCTATTAATATTAATGAGTCAACTGGCAATGTTTACAAATTTAATGCTAGACTAGATCAAAATCTATCTGTATGTGGTACTTATTCTATCTTAAATAAGAATGGTCAACTACTAGATGATTGTGTATTTTGCTATCCATATACCGGTAACGACAAGTCAGATCCTATATTCCTAGTCATCTCTAACAAAGATGGTGTTTTTACTACTGCTACCAGAAAAGAAAATAGTGAAAATTATTTTGGAATTAATACCCACTCTACATTATTTGATGGCTGTATTGGTTTATCCAAGATGTATAATGAAATTAAAGGATTTATCAATGAAAAGGGAAATCATAACAACAATGATTTTGATCCTCAAAGCATTGACCTAACCAGATAATCAAAAATACAATTGAGAGTTTTGGTAAATGTAATATCTATTATTATTTCACATTAATATAATAATAGATGTTATTAACAATTATTATATAACATATTTTAATAATAAAAACACAAGCATTTTTGTAATACAACTTGCTTGTGTTTTTTTGTTAAAAATCTTATAAATAAATTACAAAATAGCAATAATAATCTATATTATTTCTGACTATTTTATATAATATCGTCTCTTATTTACTATTAACTAACAATAATAAGCATTTCAAAACCAGCCTTTAATATTGATATTATTTTCTGTCTGTACTTCCAAATCCGCCTACCCTAACATCAGATTTGCAGTTATCAATATCAGCATGTAGATAGTGTAAAAATATACCCTGTCCTATCTTCTCACCCTTAGCAATTTTGTAATCGGTATCGCCCAGATTGTGTAATCTAAAACCGATATTGCCATCATTAGACTCGTTAGAATAATAGTCGCTATCAACAACACCTATGCCATTAGAAAGTATCAGACCTCTCTTACCCATTCCACTAGTAACTGCCAACATCAAAAATTCGTCAGTATTACATTCTGCTTTGATATTAGTCCATACAATTTCTGCTTTGCCAGCAGGAATAACTATCTCTACTGGAGAGAAGAAATCATAACCAGCTGAGTTATAAGTTGCTCTAATTGGCATTATTACATCTTGTTCCTCATACTTGATTGCAAAGTCACGTACTTTTTCAAATTTTCTCATTATTGTATCTCCATCTCTTTCATTTATAACTATATAATATATTTCTTTAGATCATATTTTCTTGTTGTATCTTGAAAAGCATTGTCTACATATGCTTTGTCAATATTAACCTCTAATAGTGGATGATTGCCGTTAGCATTGAATGAAATATCTTCTAGCAAAGTTTCTAGCAATGAATGCAACCTACGGGCACCAATATTTTCGTTGGTGTCATTTTCTTTTTCCGCCAAGTCAGAAATAATTCTTAATGCTTCATCCGAGAATTTAAGATCTATATTATCTACCTTTAACAATTCTTGATATTGCAATGTCAAAGCATTCTTAGGTTGAGTAAGTATCTTGTAGAAATCATCAGCACCAAGGCTATCAAGTTCTACCCTAATAGGGAATCTTCCTTGGAATTCTGGTATCAAATCTTCTATTTTGCTAATATGGAATGCACCTGCACAAATAAACAGGATATAGTCTGTACGAATTGTTCCATACTTGGTATTAACTGTACAGCCCTCTACCAAAGGTAAAATGTCTCTTTGGACACCTTCTCTGCTAACATCTGGACCTTTCTGTGAACCTTTACCAGCAATCTTGTCTATCTCGTCTATAAAGATTATACCCTCTTGCTCTGCTTTGGCTATTGCCTCAGCATTAACACTATCATTATCAATTAGTTTCTCAACCTCTTCATTAAGCAAAATCTCTTCGGCCTTAGCTACAGTCATTTTTTTCTTCTTGCGTTGTGGAGGAAAAATACTACCCAAAACACTGCCAAAATCCATATCACCACCCATTCCAGGCATAATATTAATTGTTTTGGGAGCCTCTACCATATTGATTTCGATAGTCTCGTTATCATATACACCTTTGTAGAAATTATCTTCTATCTCGTGGCGCAATTCGTCAACTGGTCTATCAGGATTTTCTTGTTTCTTAGTGTTAAATATTGCATCAATTAATTTAGTATCTACCGATGCTTTCGCTTTTTCCTTAACACTATTCCGTTTTTCTTCCTTAACTAGACGAATAGAGACTTCGACCAAATCTCTTATCATACTCTCGCAGTCTCTACCAACATAGCCCACTTCGGTAAATTTAGTCGCCTCTACTTTAAGGAAAGGAGCTGATACTAATTTCGCCAATCTACGAGCAATCTCAGTTTTACCTACGCCAGTAGGACCTTTCATAATTATGTTCTTAGGAGTAATCTCTTCTCTAATCTCTCTAGACAATTTGCTACGCCTATATCTATTACGCAAAGCGATTGCAACTGCCCTCTTTGCTTTTTCCTGCCCTATTATATATTTGTCTAATTCTTTCACTATCTCCTTAGGTGATAAATCCATCATTACACCTCCTCTACAGTAATATGATGATTAGTAAATATGCAGATGTTTGCTGCAATTTCTATAGACTTAAATGCTATATCTCTAGCACTTAGATCTGTATTCTCCATCAATGCTCGACCTGCCGACAATGCATAGTTGCCGCCACTGCCAATAGCGCAAATTCCGTGCTCAGGTTCTATAACATCTCCATTGCCCGAAATAATCAACATCTGTTCCTTATCGGCTACTATCATCATAGCTTCTAGTTTTCTCATATATTTGTCATCTCTAAATCCAATGGCTAACTCGACTGCGCTACGCATCAAATTGCCACTGAACTTATGCAGCAATTCTTCGAATCTGCCAGATAGACTGAATGCATCTGCCACAGTCCCTGCAAATCCGATAACTACTTTGTCATCAAATATTCGCCTTACCTTGATAGCATTTCCTTTCATTACTACCTGCTCACCCAAAGTAATCTGTCCATCACCAGCGATTGCTGTTTTACCATCTTTTCGTACACCTATAATTGTAGTTCCTTTTAGTTCCATATCTCACCTTTTAATTTTTTTATTGATCATACCCAATTGTTAATAATAATTGTTATTTGTTATTTCATAAAAATTGTAGTCATAATATATACTGAGTTAACGCTAATTTTTTTATTAAATAACAACTTACACATTTAATCTAAATTGTGCACTAACTCTGTTATACTTGCCATTGCCCGATCGGATAGCAATTGATTTTTTGCCTTCTTATCCTTAATCTTGTATCCCAAGTTGTTTATCAATCCCATATTGGCACTCATTGGTTGAAAATTGTCACTAGATGCCGTAGCAATGTAACTCTGCAAAGCTCCTGTCATAGTATCTGTAGATATCTCTAACAAAGATTTGCCAATAAGCATCCTATACATATTAATTCCGCAAAGTAATCCACTCATAATACTTTCTACATACCCCTCAACACCAGAAATTTGTCCTGCAAAGAAAATATTAGGATTCGTTCGTAATTGAGAATATTTATTAAGAGTTGATGGTGCATTAATATAAATATTCTTATGCATAGTGCCATATCGCAGATATTCTGCATTTCGTAATGCAGGGATTAAAGAAAATACTCGTTTTTGTTCGCCGAATTTCAAATTAGTTTGAAATCCTACAAGATTATAAAAATCATAGTTGTTGGTTTCTCGCCTTAATTGAACAACTGCATAAGGGGTCTTGCCTGTATTATCTATCAAACCTACTGGTTTCATAGGGCCAAATCGCATAGTATCATAACCACGCTTAGCCAATACCTCTATAGGCATACACCCCTCAAAGACTTTGCGGTTTTCAAAATCTTTTAGTTCAACCGTCTCTGCACTAACCAACTCCGAATAAAATTTGTCATACTCTTCTTTGTTAAGCGGACAATTAATATAATCGCCAGTCCCTTTGTTGTATCTATCTTGTATAAACGCAGAATTAAAATCAATCGAGTCATATGTTACAATAGGCGCAATCGCATCGAAGAAATACAGGCTATTCGACCCTATTAAATGTGCTATGCAAGAACACATTTTTTCGCTTGTTAAAGGCCCAGTTGCTATAATTGTATAATCACCTGGGTCAATAGAAGTCACCTCTTCCTTAATTAAGTGGAAATTCGGCAATTGTATCAATTTGCTAGTAACCATTTCGCTAAATTTAACTCTATCTACCGCCAACGCTGAACCTGCAGGTACTGCACATTGATCAGCACATTTAATAAGCAAGCTACCCATTTGGCGTAATTCTTGCTTAAGCAAACCTTCTGCTGTAGTCACATCATTGCTTTTTAGACTATTAGAGCACACCAATTCTGCCAAAGTATCCAATTTGTGGGCAGGCGAAAATTTTAGAGGTTTCATCTCGTACATATATACATCTATACCACGTTTAAGCAATTGCCAACTAGCTTCACAGCCCGCCAGTCCGCCACCTATTACATTTACTCTCATAAATTCTCCTATAAATATGCTATTCTTGTGGTACGTTTTGATCGCTTTCTAACACATAATTACAAGCAGTGTTAGAACACTTGGTGCGTAATTTGCCATACAATAACTTTTCTGTCATATAATTGCCGCACTTAGGGCACTTTGTAGCACTAGGAATTTCCCATGACCAGAAGTCGCATTTGTCTGGCCTGTTGACGCAAGCATAATATTTGTCATTTCGCTTGCTTGTTCGCTCTATAACGTCGCCTCCACATTTAGGGCATACAGCCACTTTTTTTACTATAGGTTTAATGTTTTTACATTTCGGAAAATTACTACAAGCCAAGAATTCGCCATATCTACCATTTCTAATAACCATATTGCCACCACATTTATCACAAACAATATCTGTTTGTTTTGGCGGTTCCTTATATGTCGCAGCATCTTTATCTGCGTTTTGTAGAGTTTTAACAAAGAAATTATAAAATTTCTGAATTACTGCCGTCCATTCTAAGCCTTGATTAGCAATTTCATCAAGTTTATCCTCCATTTCGGCGGTAAAAGAAACATTAATAATAGAAGAAAAATATTTCTCTAGATACTCAGTTATTCTTGTACCTAAATCGGTAGGTACAATATATTTGCCATCCTTGTCTATATATTTTCTATTAGCCAACAACACAATTGTTGGAGTATAAGTCGCTGGTCTACCAATACCTTTATCTTCCATTTCTTTAACGATAGTTGCCTCGGTAAATCGAAGTGGAGGTTTGGTGAATTTCTGAGCAGGAATTAAGCCTGCTAGGTTTAGTAGATCCCCCTCTTCGAGTCTAGGAATCTTAACATCCTCATCCTCTTCTTCGTCTTCGTTATCATCTTTTTTCTTTTTGGAAGCAGTTGTAGCAGCAGAATATACTAATGTAAATCCGTCAAAAATTGGTGTTTTGCCGGTTGCCCTGAATGTATAGATAGTATTATCAATCTCTACAGTCAAAGTATCATATACCGCCTCCGCCATTTGACTGGCAAGAAACTTGTTGTATATTAATTTGTACAACTTGTAATTGTCTGGGCTAAGAAATTCTTTAACAGCTTCAGGAGTCCTATCTAAGCTAATAGGCCTAATTGCCTCGTGGGCATCTTGTGCAGACTTCTTAACCTTATATACATTGGGAGTTTTTGGTAAATATTCAACCCCAAAATGATTAGTTATATAATCCTTTGCCATAGCCATTGCCTGCGGAG
>CAMEKS010000031.1 GCA_945921465.1 uncultured Clostridia bacterium
CTAAGGCTGCTAAGAAAGTAAGCGATTTTGAAGAGTTCTTTGCAATCGTATTGAAAGATGCTGAATATATATTGCAACAGACACCAGAGATGTTGCCGGTTTTGAAAAAGGCAGGCGTAGTAGATGCAGGTGGTCGTGGATTAATAGTTATTTTTACTGGTATGCAAAGAATACTGAATGGAGATGAAGAATTAGATCTAACCATTGAGGAAATGATTAACAATGTATCTCAAGCAACTAATTCCAATGATTTTCTAATTAATTTAGAGAATTTGGCTGAGATAGAGTTCGCATATTGTACTGAATTTATGGTTACTCAGATGAAGAAGAAGACTACTGAGAGTGATATTGACAAACTTAGAGAGAACCTACTGAATATTGGTGATTGCGTTGTTTGTATTGGTGACTTGCAGTTGGTTAAAGTTCACGTTCATACTAACGAACCTAACTTGGCATTAGGTTATGCTCTAGAATTGGGCGAAATAATCAATGTTAAGATAGAGAATATGGTAGAGCAAAATCGTGAGTTAAAACGATTAAGAAATCAACAAGAGCAAAATTTGAAAGAGTTTGGCATAGTTGCAGTGGCTCCAGGTGAAGGAATTGCAAATGTATTCAAGGACTTGCTGGTAGACAATATTATCGAGGGTGGACAAACAATGAACCCTAGTGCTGATGATATCGCTAAAGCGGTAGACAAAGTCCCAGCCAAGAATGTATTTGTATTACCAAATAACAAAAATATTATACTTGCTGCAGAGCAAGCAAAGAATTTGACTAATAAATACATCTATGTTATACCTACAACATCGGTACCGGAGGGTATTTCTGCAGTGCTAGGATTTAACCTAGAAGGAACTCTAGATGAAAATATGGAAGCTATGATGAGTGGTAAGGATTCTGTTAAATCTGCATCTGTTACATATGCAGTAAGAACTACTCATGTAGATGGATTTGACCTAAAACAAGGCGATATTATAGGATTGGATAATAAGGCTATTATTGCCAAAGGTGCATTAGTTAAAGAAACTACAATGCAACTACTAGACAAAATGGTTAATCCTGACGTTGTTAATATTACATTGTTCTATGGGGCAGATGTGCAAGAAGAAGAAGCTGAAGCTTTGGTTAAAGAAGTGGAAGAAAAATATTCACAATGTGACGTTACTCTATTATATGGCGGTCAACCTGTATACTATTACATAATATCTATCGAGTAATATTATTTTACATTTTTATAATATTATCAAAAAATAAAACATAAACATTTAACATTATTGCACAGTTATATGCATAATGAAATTTGTTTATGTTTTTTTCAAATATTCAACACACTTAGATAAAGTATATATTAAGCGATTATTAGACATAACTTTACAAATAACTTTTATCAAGTTATTTGTTTTTTTATTACAATATAGATATATTTTACAATAATTATTAGCAGGAGGTTATGTAATGCAGGTTAGTAGCAACTTGCGTGGTAATACGCTTTATATAAAACTTGTTGGAGAACTGGATGAATATACAGCTGGTTATACAAGACATCAGATGGATAGAGCATTTGATAGTATGGGATATAAACAGATAGTATTAGATTTGTCGGAATTAAAATTTATGGATAGCACAGGAATAGGTGTATTGATTGGCAGATACAAGCGAGTAAAACAAGAGAATAAACAAATTTACATTAGCAATCCTAATACTCAAATAGAAAAAATCTTTGTAATGAGTGGCTTATATGAAATTATGCCCAAAATAAGTTAATTGGAGAATGATAGAATGAATTATAACGAAATGACGGTTAAGTTTAAGGCAATTAGTGCCAATGAAAGTTTTGCTAGAGTATGTATAGCAGCGTTTTTGTCAGAATACAATCCTACAATTGACGAAATAGGAGATATTAAGACGGCGATCAGTGAAGCAGTGACGAATTGTGTCGTTCACGCATATCCCAAAGGGGTAATAGGCGATGTTGAGATGTATGTACAGGTTAATAATGGGGAAGTATATATATCAATTACAGATAATGGAGTTGGAATAGAAGATATTGAGCAGGCAAAGCAGCCATTTTATACGACCAAACCAAATAGCGAAAGAAGTGGAATGGGATTTACGGTTATGGAGGGATTTATGGATACACTTGCTATTATGTCAACTCCTAACAAAGGCGTAAAAGTAGAGATGACAAAAAAATTGGGTGAGGACAGTAAGGTATCATTCGGAGGCTAATTGATGTATGATAGCGACAATATGTTGTGCTTGGTCAAAAAAGCGCAAGAAGGAGATGAAAATGCAAAGGAAAAATTATTGCTAGCAAATTCGCCGCTAATTAAAAGTGTTATTAAGCGTTATATTAAGAAAGGAATAGAATATGACGATTTATATCAATTGGGCAGTCTGGGTTTCTTAAAAGCAATTAGTAATTTTAATGAAAACTTTAATGTAAAATTTAGTACTTATGCAGTACCAATGATAGCAGGTGAGGTAAAGCGCTATCTAAGGGATAACGGAATTATCAAAGTGTCTAGAAGTGTAAAGACATTAAATATGCAAATTAACAAATTTATTACAAAATATGTATCTATGTATGATAGATCTCCTAATATTGACGTTCTTGCTACAGAGTTTGGAATAACTGCACAAGAGGTCGTATATGCTATGGAAAGTTCAAGACATCCTATTTCTCTTAATATGACTATAGGTGATGAAGAAGGATCATCTAATATGAGTATAATTGATAAGATAGAAGAAACTAATCTTGATAACGATATGGATATGTTCTTAATATATAAAGAAATCAAAAAATTGACTCCTCGAGAACAGAAAATTATCATATTACGATACTTTAGAGACAAAACTCAGAAAGAAATTGCTGAAGAATTGGGTGTTTCTCAAGTGCAAATAAGTAGATTAGAAAATAAAATAATTACAAAATTAAAAGAAAAAATAGTGTAAATAACAGTTGCTGTATTTACACTATTTTATTTAGATTGTAAGACTAAAATACGAATAAACAATAAGATAATTATCTAGCTAAATTTTTAAGTAATAATATTTAATACAATACTATCAATATTATTTCTTTTTTCTTAACAATTCAGTAGATGTTATCAATTTATCACCGGTTTTATATCCTACAAATGTGTCCAAATTTACTTGGTGGATTGCATTAAATATACAATCCTCTATTAGTGGATTAGTCTCTTTTAGTTGACTAATCAGATTTTTTATCTCTAAACGTTTGGAGGTCGATATTTCCTCAACTTCATTTTTTTCGGTCAACTTGCATGCACATCTTAGGAAATGTAAATTATTATATTTAGACCAAGATATTATATCTTCTTCTCTGATTCTATATAGGGGTCTAATTAATTGCATACCCTCGAAATTAGTACTATTAAGTTTTGGCAACATACCTTGTAGTTGTGACCCATAGAACATAGCTATAAGTGTAGTCTCAATTACATCATTCATATGGTGTCCCAAAGCAATTTTGTTACAGCCAAGAGACTTAGCATAATTATATAGGCTGCCTCGCCTCATTCTTGCACATAGATAGCATGGATTTTTGTCGGTATTGTTGGCTACATCAAAAATATTAGTTTCAAATATCTTGATAGGGATGCCCATTAATTTTGAGTTAGATTCTATTAATTCTCTGTTTACTTTGTTATATCCGGGATCCATTACTATAAATTCTAGATCAAATGGCACATCAGAAAACTTCTGAAGGTTTTGCATTAATTTTGCTAGCAAAAAAGAGTCTTTGCCGCCGGATATGCAAACAGCAATTTTGTCTCCTTCTTCTATTAATTCATATTGCTTAATAGCGTGAATAAATGGTGCCCATAATTTGTTACGATATTTTGTAATAATACTTCGTTCAATTAGTTTATCTTTAGATAATTCTCTTGACATAATTATTTTAATAAATCCTTAATTACATATTCTGCTATCTTTAGACCAGCTACTGCAGGTACATACGATATAGTTGCTGGAGTTGTTGTTGGATTGTATTCTTTTTTAGGGGATTCTTTTGAATACAAAACATTTAATTTGTTTATTCCCGATTCCTTACATAGCTTTCTGATAATTTTGGCTAATTTGCAATAAGTTGTTTTGTTAATATCTGTTATTTCAAAATTAGTGTCCAACTTATTTCCCGTCCCCATACACGATATGATAGGGGTGGAGGCGGCCTTGCTACATTTTATAATCTCCATTTTACCAGTGACATTATCTATGCAGTCTATGACATAATCATAAGAGTTAAAGTCAAATACTCTCTGACTATTTGACAAAAACATCAAGTTATATTTATTTATATTGATTGCTGGATTAATGCTCTTTGCTCTTGCTTCTGCTACATCGACTTTAGGAATACCTATAGTATTAGTTGTAGCCAAAATTTGCCTATTAAGGTTTGATATATCAAATACATCATAATCGACTATATCAATATTACTCACACCTGCTCGTACCAGAGCTTCTAACACATATCCGCCAACTCCACCTAAGCCAAATAGTAAAATCTTAGATTGTTGCAATATTTTTAAGTTTTTTTCTCCTATTAAATTCTTTGTACGTGTTAAAAATTCCATCTTTGTCCTCTATGATTACAAACTATTTATGTTAGTATCTAACGCTAATAATTTTACAAATAATTATAATTAATAATTTGCAACTAAATAACTATAAATTAGTTATGAAGGTATATCTAATTAATTGTAAATCATTTAATATCTATTGTATTTAATCATTTGATAGTTTTTATTAATTAATTTTTGTCACACTATTATACAAAATAACACGACTACAAGTCAAGTGCTTGTGGTCGTGTTATTATTACCTGTCCATTGTATTTAATTATCTATTTTACACATCTTAATCTTGATCTACAAAGTTGTCTGAATCATCAATATAGTCAATAGATGTTTCTTCTAATTTATCATAACGATTTTTGTAATAGTTTGATTTTAGCAAGTCATATAAATTAGTTTCCATAATTATTACCTCTATAGATTATTAATTCCATTATCTATGGTACCTTGGTTTAGGCTGTCAATCAAGGTATTATACTCATATGTGTTAACATTAGCATTTCTACCATTGTTCATTAGATTAGATTCTGTGTTGTATAGGTTTCCATTATTATCGTAACCATACATATTGCCATTAGTATAATTACCATCAGTATTGATATTATTTTCGTTAATTACTCTATTTTTGTTATTTGTGTTATAGCTACTATTATTTGTATTATTGCTCGTTGAGTTATTGAAATTTTCGTTGAAGTTAGTAATTCGATTATAGTTTAGTCCATTATTATTGACATTAGCATTATTAACTAAATTGTTATTATTTACATCATTATTATATGCGTTATTATCATAATTATTGTCTATAATATTATCATTAATTGTCGGATTATTAACATTGGCAGTGTCATTGGTGATAACATTGTTATTATTATAATTATCTGAGTTTGAACTATTAAATGTATCTACATTATTATCTACTGTATCGTTACGATAGGTGTCAATATTTGGCACAATATGAAAGCCATCTGTATTATCTTCAGTAAAATCCTCTTCATTGTCTGTATTGTTAATAATATTATTTTCGTCGTCATTTAGTGTATTATTATCCACTGTAGTACTATTAGCATTATTTGTTGTATTATCCATAATGTCTTCGTCATTATTGTAATTATTGGCAGAAGTATTCTCTACCTCATTGTTATCTTGTTGGGATTCGTTATTATTGTCTAAATTGCTATTTGTGTTGTTATTGAAGTTGTCTGCATCGCCGAATGTATTAATATCGTTGTCATTATTCATAGTATCATTATTAATAATATTGTCTTCATTATCAACAACATCATCCAAAGTATCTTCAGTATAATCGTTATTTATTTCGCTTTGGGTATTATTATTATCCACTACATTGTTATTATCAGTAGAGGGGTTAACTACATCATTATTATCAAATATTTCATTATCAATAGAATTATCTACTTCATCTACAATAATTTCATTGTTATTAGTAGTAGTGTTGTTATTATAATCAATTTCTTCTAGTAAAAGTAATTTCAATTGATCTAATGTAGATAGAACCATTTCGTGATAATTAATACGGGTATCTAACTGATTAAGAATTCTCAAATAGTTGCTATTCATTACATCAACACTAGAAGAAATGCCTATATTAGACGTCTTGTTAATGTTGTTAATTTCATTATTCAAATCACCATTGACACTCTTAATTCGATTTGTTGTATTATCTAAGTCATGCAAATAATTTTTGATTGCTTGAACTTTATAAATAGATGGTTCTACTGGTAAAGATTTGAAAGATTGATTAACAATCCTAGTAGAATTAATCATATTTAACACTTCATCTTTATAGTCTTGTAGAGTATTATTAGCCTCTATTACATCTGCCGACATTGCATACAACTTTTGTATTTTAACAATATAATTATTCAAGTTATTAGTTGTGTCGTACTTATCATAACTAGTTATATATCTTGGCTTATATTGCATATCTTCTGGTTCAAAACTATATTCTTGATAGATATAGTACATTTTTGGTGTATTGTTAGTATTAGCAGTATTGTTAGGATATGATTCTTTGTTGTCGTCTGATGTGTTGCTAATATCAGTAGCATCTGAGTTATTGACAAGTGCCATATCGTTGTTGTCTACATTATTTAGATCGTTATTTATAATAGCATCATTATCATTAGCAATCGACGTCACATTTGATACATTATCTGCAACGACATTATTAGTTTCTAATGGATTGCGATATTTACTAGCACAATTTTGTGCATTGCTATTAAATTCTACATTATTAATTCCGCTACATTGATTGCCAGTGCAAGAATAGTTGCAGTTAATACAATTGCCATTACTATCTAATTGAATTGGTTGATTGCAATTAGTACAATTGCCATATTGATCACACTTAATGCAATTGCCACAAGAATCACAAACTATGTTATTAGTACTGCCATAGTTGTTACCGCAAATGTAACATTTGCCATCTTGGTTGCATTTTAGATTGTCCTGAATTTTCTTAATTAAAATGTCTCTGAGTAAAGAGTTGGTGTCTACATTATTGCTAATTGTATCTGCAGTTTCTTGTTCCAACATTACCTCTTGATTGTCAGTATCATAATAATCGGTATCTGCGTTATTATTATATGAATAGTCTTGTTCGGTAGTATATAATGCTTTCCTAATTATTGGCCCTTCTTCTGTGATTATTTCTTCATTGGAATTGGCGGCCGGATTAGGGACAATAACGCTAGCAGTTAGAGTTGTTGGATAAATATCTGGGCTTGCAATATATTGATTGTCTATAGTATCAAGTTTGGTTATAGATAAACTTAATTTATCTAATTTCTTATCTATGTTATCACCTAATTGACTGACAGTCATGGCTGTATCATTACATCCAGTAATAAAAGTAATAAGTAGCAATAGTGCTACTACACACGATATAATTTTTTTCATATTTCCTCCTATAACTTAGTCATAGTTTGTGATAAAAAAATTTTTTTATTATGAAAAATTGTGTTTTTTGATTATTTTTTTGATGCATTTGGGTAATCATTATTACAAATTGGAGCATGAAATATGGATATAGAAGAAAGAAATAAGAAATATAACGAGTATGTTCAAGCGAAAATACCCAAAACTAAAAATTTCCCTACATTAATTTATGCATTTGTCGTGGGAGGTTTGATATGTTGTATAGGTCAAGGAATTATGGATTTGTTAATGCTAATTTTTCCTACTATGAGTGTAGAGTCTGCAACTGCTTGGATGCTAATAGTTATTATATTTGTTGCTAGTTTGTTAACTGGATTAGGCATTTATGACCGTATTGGTGTATTTGCTGGGGCTGGGTCGATTGTGCCAATAACTGGTTTTTCTAATTCCATAACTAGTCCTGCAGTAGAATTTAAGCGAGAAGGAATAATATTTGGGCTTTGTGCCAAGATGTTTACAGTGGCTGGGCCAGTCATTGTAAATGGAGTGGCAGTATCGATAGTAATTGGGTTAATTTATTTGTTTTTATAGGTGATTGATGAGCAAAAAAATTGGGAAACAAACAATAGCATTTAGAAACAAACCGTCAGTTATAGGCTTTTATTCTGTTGCGGGTATGAAAGAAGGCGAGGGAAATTTCAAAGACTACTTTCAAATGATATTGGAGGATGACTTGCTTGGCGAGAATACTTTTGAGCACGCAGAACGTAGATTATTTGAATTGGCGATAAAAAATGCAATAAAGGAATCTGGATGTAAAGATGAAGATATTGGGTTACTTATAAGTGGAGATTTGCTTAATCAAATTGTTACTGCCAACTATGCTGCTCGATCTTTTAATATTCCACTACTAGGATTATATGGGGCATGTAGTACTATGGCAGAGTCTTTGGCTGTGGGGGCAGCACTGGTAGATGGTGGGCATTACAACAATGTTGCATGCTGTACAGGAAGTCATTTTAGTAGTGCAGAGAGGCAATATAGGTTTCCGTTAGAATTAGGAAATCAAAGGCCACCTACTAGCCAATGGACTGTTACCGGATCTGGGTGTACAATTATAAGTAACAAACCAAGCAAAATAAAAGTGGTTAATGCAACTTTTGGCAAAGTAATAGACTATGGAATCAGTGATGTCAATAATATGGGTGCTGCCATGGCGCCTGCAGCCATGTCTACAATAATTGCACATCTAAAAGACACAAAGACCAATGTAGAAGACTATGACCTGATATTAACTGGCGACTTGGGTAAATTGGGTAGCGAAATTCTAATGGACCTAATGGAACACGAAGGATACAAATTGGGTCAAAATTATAATGATTGTGGTCAAATGATGTTTGCGGATAGGCAAAAGACTTTTCAAGGAGCGTCGGGTGCGGGATGTAGCGCTATTGTATTGAATTCGTATGTCTTTCAGAAAATGCTGAAAGGTGAATACAAGCGAGTCCTATTTTGTGCAACAGGTGCACTCCTTAGCACGACAACAGTGCAACAGGGCGATACTATACCATGTATTTGTCATGCTGTAGAATTATCTGTGGAGGAATAAAATATGTTATGGATGTATGCCAAAGTTTTTTTGGTAGGAGGATTTATATGTTTGTTGGGTCAATTACTAATAATTAAGACCAACATTACAAGTTCGCGTATTTTAGTCCTATTTGTATGCATTGGTGCGGTATTAGAGGGCCTGGGGCTATATCAGCCAATAATAGACTGGGCAGGTGCAGGTGCAACAGTTCCTATAGTTGGCTTTGGTAGGAGTTTGGCAAAAGGAGCAATAGAAGCGGTCAGAGAACAAGGCCTGTTAGGAGTATTTACTGGAGGCTTGACTGCCACATCGGGAGGAATAGCGGCTGCGGTTGTATTTGCATTTATAATGGCATTAATTTTTAACAGCAAGACAAAAAAATTCTAGGCTAGAAGCCTAGGTTACATATAATCATATTAATAAACTTAAGTCAGTATAATATTAATATGAAAAACAAATGTGTTAAGCGAGTTATTAGATGGATTATAGGTATATTATTGATTATAATCACAATGTTGGTTGTGGTATATTTTGCAGTTATTAACCCCATAATTATAGAGTCAACAAGGCTTAATTTGAATCAAATAGGTAAAAAAGCCATAAATCAAAGCTTTATCTCACTTAATGATGAGAGAGTAGTATATAATGATCTTATTAAAATAAGTTATGATGATAATAATAGGATTAGTCTAATTCAAGTTAATAGTTATCAAGCGAATGCTATTAGTCACGAATTAATTCATAAAACCGAAGCTATAATTACAGAGATGGGTCGAGTGGGTTTTTATGTTAATGCAGGCATATTCAGCTTATTACCTATATTTAGTGGCTCTGGACACAATATTAATTTAAGATTCAATCAAATTGGAGCGGTTAGTTGTGACTTTAGTTCCAAATTTGAAGCCGCTGGTGTCAACCAAAATATTCATAAATTGTATGCAATGATAAAAGTAAGCCTAGGAGTTGCTTTTCCATTTCACACCGAAGTCGTTAATATAGAACAAAATGTGATTTTGTGTGAAAATATAATTATAGGTGATATACCTAACACATATTTGCAATCAACTGAATTAGATTCTTTGCTTAACTTGGTTCCAACATAAAATTAATGAAGTATAAGCAATGTCCTATAATTAAATAAGACGATACTAGATTGTTAATGATGATAATTAAATAGAGTACATAAATTGTATTAAGAATATTAAATCACAGTTATAACTATAGTATTAATTTGTAATAGTTTTGCTATGATTTTGTTATATATTTTACATACATCTACCTATATAATTTAACTATCTACATAGTATATCATATAAGATTAAATACAAGATATAAATAACATATTCTTGTATTTTTTTGTCATTTGTGTTACAATTCTAGGATAACATAGGAGAAAATGTAATGTACGAAAAAGCTAAAAATCAGAATGTAAATAATGATAGCCCTATGATAAGTCATTATCGTAGAATAAAAGCGCTAAATAGCGATTGCATAATCTTGTACAGATTAGGTGATTTTTATGAAATGTTTGATGATGATGCTATACTTTGTAGTAGGACTATTGGTTTAACATTAACTTCAAAAGAAGCAGGTGGTGGCAAAAAAGCCCCTATGTGTGGAATACCTGCCAAAGCATTGGATGTGTATTTACCTAAGTTTATAGAAAATGGATATAAAGTAGGAATATGTGAGCAATTGACAGATCCTAAACCGGGCAAACAACTGGTAGAAAGAGATTTGGTGAGAATAATTACTCCAGGGACAATTGTTGAGTCAGAATTGCTAGATTCTTCGTCTAATAATTTTCTTACAGTTCTATATCGTGAAAAGAATTATTTAGGAGTGGCATATCTAGATATCTCTACTGGCGAATTTAATTTATGTGAATTTGAAAACAATATAGTAACAAACATTAATGATTTATTTGCAATTATCAAACCAAAAGAGGTTCTGGCCAATGGCGAGATTAAGGAATTAGAAAATGATTTGGCAATATTAAAATCTCAGTCAATACCGTCGTTTAGTTACCTTGAGGATGAAGATTTTGAATACAATTCTTGTGTCGAGATATTAAAGAACCAATTGCAAGTAGAGTCTTTAAGAAAATATAATTGTGCCAGCAAATTTTATGCTATTACAGCGGCAGGTGTATTACTAAAATACATTAACAGAACGCAAAAACGACAATTAAGTCATATAAACAACATCAAGTTGATTGATTTGAAATCGTATATGCAGATAGACTATAACTCAAGAAGAAACCTAGAATTGATTGAAAATTCTCGTGACGGTTCCAACAAAGGCACGCTTTTGTCAGTGATTGATAAGACTCGTACCAATATGGGTAAGAGAATGTTAAAAGATTACTTAGATAAGCCTCTTATTAGTGAATCGGAAATTAATTATAGGTTGAATGGAGTTGAAGAACTAGTAAGGAATATTGTACCTAGAGAACAGTTAAAAGAATTATTATATCAGGTTTATGACATAGAAAGGTTGACTGCAAAAATAAGTTACAACAATCTTACTCCAAAAGATTGTCTATCTCTGAATACAAGTTTGCAATTGGTGCCACAGATCAAAAAAGCGATTGCAGGCTTTGGCGCAAAAGTATTTAAGGATATTACTCTAGGTCTAAATGATTATACTGAACTATGTGATTTGCTAACTCGTGCCATAGAGCCTCAATGTAGTAGCAATTACAAAGATGGTGGATTTATTAAGAAAGGATTTAATGCTCAGTTAGATGAGTATATAGATATGAGCACAAACTCTAGCGTAAGTATCTCTAATTTAGAGTTGGCGGAAAAAGAACTAACGGGTATTAAAGGATTAAAAATTAAATATAACAAAGTATTTGGATACTTTATAGAGGTGCCAAAACTGCAAGCAGATGCAGTACCATACAGATATATTAGAAAACAAACTATTGCTAATAGCGAAAGATATATTACCCAAGAACTAAAAGATATAGAAGATAAAGTACTTAATGCTGCTGATAGAAGGTTAGAGTTAGAACAGGAGATTTTCCGAAATATTAGAGAATATTTATTAGGAATGATTAAGTTATTGCAACAGACTGCTCATTCTTTGGGAACTCTGGATGCCTTATTATCTTTGGCTTACGTTGCTGTAGAAAATAATTATGTCAAGCCTATTATTACTAAGAATAATGTACTTGAAATAATAGAAGGTAGACATCCTGTAGTAGAGAGTGTGCTACATAACGACTTTGTGCCTAACGATACTATACTTAATGATACAGATAGTAGGACAATGCTTATTACAGGTCCCAATATGGCAGGTAAAAGTACATATATGAGGCAAGTTGCTTTGATAACGATTCTTGCCCAAATTGGTTCATTTGTACCAGCCAAATCTGCTAAGTTAGGAATTATTGATAGGGTATTTACACGTATAGGTGCTAGCGATAATCTACTGTTTGGACAGAGTACATTTATGGTAGAGATGGCGGAAGTAAGCAACATATTAGATAATGCTACAGATCATTCGCTAGTTTTGCTAGACGAAATAGGTAGAGGCACTAGTACA
>CAMEKS010000032.1 GCA_945921465.1 uncultured Clostridia bacterium
CATACGAGATTACAAGGTGACTGGAGTTCAGACGTGTGCTCTTCCGATCTGATCCAAATCCTATCAGCAATGAGACGATGGATGAATACAAAGCGAAGTACAATAGTACTCTGAATGAATATATGAAATACATTATCTCGTCTAAGACTGTTAATAATGCAACTGAAGTGACAAAGAACGCTGAAGGTAATTATGTATTTACTCTGACATTAGACAAGTCGAAGTCGGTGGTTAATTATGTTAAGACTATGAAGGACACTGGCGGATTATCCGAGTATCCTAACTTCACCTCAGACCCTATTGTTACATTGACAATAGACGAACAATATAGAATTATTGAATTTAAGTCTACCGAGACCTACAACGCCAAGATAGGCATTATCACCGCTGGGTCTTCGGCAACTTTAACCAATACATTTACATACGATCAAGACTTTGTGATTCCTGGTGTTAATGACAAGTCTTATATATAATTAGTATATTAATATATAATAATCAAATTAAATAAAAAATGTACTCAAAGAAAAGTACAAATAATCAAGTTTACAATTTCGATACATCGGCAATAATTCGTTTCTTGTAACCAAGCGTTCATTGAAATGCAGTAATAATTGAAGGAATATATATGAAGAAGTTTCTAATTTATACATTTACATATTTGTTAGTAACGATTGCGGCGGCATTTGGAACAATGACTGTCAGTTCTTTCTTGGGAGGTAATACTACTGTTGTTATTACTTCGCCCACCGAGGAAGTGGAGAAAGAATTGAGTGACGGCGAGAAGTTGATGAACAAACTACTTAGTATTAGCAATACTAATGTCAACTTAGAATTTGATATATATGACAATACTACTGCCTATAGTGTGGATCAGACAACTGAGGCTGAGCCTACTATGACGGTGAAGTTTGATGGTTCACTTAGTATCGAAGACTTAGAAAATATTAAGATTGCGGGTACGCTTAGTGCCACAGTTAATGGGCAGGATGTAATTATAGATATTGTCCTGGTAGATAATGTATTGTATTTATCCAATGAGACAATGACTATTAAGTTGAAAAATGCTAGTATTGCTAAGTTAATAGAACTATTGCCTACATTGGGACTAAAAGTAGATTTGGGAATAGACTTTTCGACTATAGATACTAATCAGTTGTTGGCAAAGTTGCAAGAATTAAAGGCCACTAAGATTGATGATAATAACCTTAAGATGACATTTAACTTAACTGAAGATATATGCTTTGACATATTTACTGATTCGGAATATTCTATCAAAAGTATTGCGACCAACAAGATGCAATTAGCAGGCAAGACAGCAACAATCAATGCCAATCTAGATGATGAGAATGTAGATGATATTTCGAATCCAGACACCAACAATACTTATGTTGACGTGACCAATACTATTAATATAGTAGACAACATCAAGGAAATATTGTCCAATAAAAGATTACATCTTAACTTGGATGCAGAATTGGTTGGTGCAACTAACATTACCTTGTTGGGCGATGTAGATATAGACTATAACGACGCAGCCAATTTATATGCCGAGTTCGACGCAAAT
The DNA here is from genome assembly GCA_945921465.1 of uncultured Clostridia bacterium. Lineage (GTDB taxonomy): Bacteria > Bacillota > Clostridia > Christensenellales > UBA1242 > UBA11490. The sequence goes on from CAMEKS010000032.1 coordinate 1,565, forward strand.
CTTGGTGGCACAATTCATAAGGTTAGCATAGGCTATATAGATGGTAATGCGTATGTGGGATTTAACAATGCCAAGTTTGTAGTAGATCAGGCTAACTTGGAGGGAACAATAGAGGCGATATCTAAGCATTTTGATATCGAAGAAGCCCAAGCAAATATGTTGGTTACTATTGCCAAAATTATCCCAGGATTTGAACTATCCAAAGTACTAGAAGGAGACTTAGGCAATATTAATATCAATAACCTACTTGCATTTGCTAAGGGAGAGGATAATGTAATTAATATCACCGTATACGGCAATGCAATTGGGATAGAAAACGACCTTAACTTGGTTATTTCGCTAGACGATAATGATCAGTTTGAGAGTATATCTATATCTAACATTTCATTATTAGATTCTAAGTTTAGTGCTAATATTACTTATAGCCCAGAAGTTAATATTCCTGACCTAAAGTCAGATGGATATGTTAATATGCTAGATGTACCTAATTTGGTTAGTGCTATATTGAGTACAGTAGACGATATTAAGGCAGACAACTTCTGTTCGGTTACTATTGATACAAATATTGTAATAGATGGCGTTGGCATTGACATCGCTGGTGTAGCATCTATTGACTTTAGGCAATCCGACAACATAGTTGTGTTTGCCGACCTTGTGGCAAGTATCAATAACCACGATATAGATGTCAAAGTAGGATTAGAGGGCGAAGATATATATATCATTATTGCCGACCAATTAAGATTTACCTGCAAGACTAGTGATGTGAAGAGTTTGATTAATTCGGGCATTAATATGATTAATGATTCGGATATGATCGCTATAATCAATGCAGTACTTAGCCTAACCCAAGAGCCAAGTGTGTTAATTGATTTGTTAAAAGGCAATATAGACAAATTGCCTACCAATCTATTAATGATGGTAGAGTCTAATATGGGCAAGTTTGATATTAGGCTGAACAAAGAATATCTTAACTTAGACCAAGACTTAGTTATATCATTATTATACAACACCAAGATATTGGGTGTAACTATAGAGGATATCAAGATTGATAATTGTAATGTAGATTTGAGATTGGGTCTTAATGGCAACCTGTATAGATACGACTTCGGTGCGTTTAAGTATATTTCGCTATCAAATGCTAGCACATTGCTAGATTCAATTGTGGCGACAATCCAAGATTACAACGAGACTAACAAATTGGCAGTTACTTTGTCTAGCAATCTGCAGATTATGGGAATGAACTTGGCTGTATCTGGAGATATCGCTGCAAAAGATGGCGTAGTATATATCAATATGGATGTAAGAACTGACAATTTCGGTGTTAGAGTAGTTGCTCATATTGTTGATAATATTTTGTATCTAGATATAGATGGGTTAAAGTTAAGCATTGGACTAGACAAGATTGGTGAATTAGCAAGCATTATAGAAATGAGTGACGATGTCAAATCAGTGATTACTAACATTTTGCCTAATATAGACTTTGACGAATTACGTGATTTTGACTTCAGTGGAATAGATTTTGGTGCATTAAAATCATTAGAAATATTAGATGACAAGACCACTATAATTTTAGATAAGTCATTATTAAATTCTACTACAGATATTACTATTGCATTGGGGTACAACCAAACCATAAGGAGCCTAGAAATCTCCGGATTAGATACTGAATCAATTATTATGGATTTGACTGCCAACACAATAGATATTGATATTCCTAGTGTGTCAGGAGAATACTCTAATCTAGACAATATTTCTGACTTGGCCAACGCTATAACCAACTGGGTTAATCAGTTAAAATCCGAGAGGGAATTTGCTGCTAATATCAATGCGACAATTACATATTCTGGCCAAATATATAATCTATCCGGTACAATATATGTTGACTATTCGCACATAACCGACACAATGGATATAACCAAATTAGATGTGTATGCTAGCGTAGTATTTGGCGAATATTCGGCAAAAATTTGGTTATATAATGGTTATATATATATAGACGCATTTGGTCAAAAATTAAAACTGGCAGTATCGTCTATAGAGGGTATTATAGATGTTATTGCGACTAATCTAAATATTGACATAGATATTGAGCCTTTGCTAGACAATATTAGCAATTCGGTAGTAGGCAAGATTATGCAAGGAGACTACTCAACCATCCGACCTACTCTCTTAAGGCATATAGAGTTGAGTGATGGCCAACTGTTATTGGGCATAGACCGAAGCGTGTTAAGCACAAATAATGATTTTTATGTTACTATTAATTATGATGACAGCATTAACAGCATTGGGGTAGAGAGCCTAAGGCTACAAGATTGTGGCGTCAATGCGAATTTAACTATCTTAGATCATTTTGATGTTCCTACGCTAGTGGGCATTGAATATTCGGATATTTCCGATATAGACAATGCGGCAAACGCAATTATCAAGACTATTAATAGATTATCAGAATCCAAAGAGATTGCATTGCAGATTAATAATGTAAATATTGAAATAGATGGCATAGAATATGTCGTTACAGGATTGGCATATGTAGATTATAGCAATGCTATTATAGATACTGAGAATGGTAAGGCATTAGATATTAATAACCTTGATATTAATCTGCAGTTACAATATGTTACAGGCAGTGGATATGCACACAATCTAACCTTGGTATTACTAGATGGCAGAGTATATGTAGACTATAATAATATCAAGTTAAGTATTGATATAGACGACATTAGTGAATTAGCAGATATAGCAAATCAAATTGTATACGTAATTAAAAATATTCAGAAAGACGATACATATAATGTTGCTCAGTTGCTAGAATTAAGCAGAAATCAAAATGTTATTGCGGATATTGACATTATAGGAATGGTTGCTAACATTATCAAAGGTGTAGATATAGAATCTATCTTGGCAGGAGATTATTCTTCGTTGAGTATAGATATTATCAAGTACATCAGCATTATAGATAACGCTATCCACATTACTCTGCAAGGTGTGTTTGGAGAGGGCGTTGAGACAAATATTAATATAGACTACACAGATATGTTAGATGGTATTACATTCGAAGGAATTGAGACTGGCAATATCAAACTAGGCGGTGCTGTAGAAATCTTAAGAGACTACACAGCAATAGAGATTGGTGATACAAACGAGTATTTAGATTTAGATAATCTAGACAAATTATTAAATGCTATTATCTCCAATGCAGCAAGCATTATGGACAATAGTAGAATTTCATTAGATATTAATGCAAGTATAATATTAGATGGCAATAATATTGATATAATTGGTGCAGTTGTATTAACCCAAGAGACAATATATGCCAATGTAGATATCTTAGCGCTTGGCAGAGAGATCAGTGCTGAAATATATCTACAAGACAATGTAATCTATGCAGATATAGATGGACTAAAGGTAAGTATGTCTACATCTAAGATTAGCGAATTACTAGATACATTAGGTATGTCTATTGGTGTAGATATAACTAGTATGTTGCCTAATATAGATATCGAGAAATTGAAGAATTTAGACTTTAGCGAGATTAACTTTGGATGGATAGATATATCTGAGATTGGTTTGAATACAACTACACTATCTATAGCAGCAGATTTGTTGGGTCTAGATAGCGATATAGATGTAGTTATAGATTATTCAGACGGACTAAAGTTAGATATTAATAATCTAACAATATCCAATGCATCTATCGATGCATCTGCAGAATTAACAAACAATTCTATTCCAGAGATGACCAAGATATATAGCAGATTAGACAATATTACGGATATGTATACTGCTATAAATAACACAATTAACCATTTGCGAAATGCTAAGCATATTGCAGTTAATCTAGATAATACTGTTGCAATAAACGGCAATAGTTATGATATCGCAGGGTTGGTATATGTTGATTACTCTAACTTAAGTGAGACTATTCAGATAACCGACTTAGATATTTATGCAAGAATGACAATTTCGCAATTACTAGAAGGCGAGATCACCATAAGACTATGTGATTCTACACTATATGTAGATTACAAGCATCTACACATTTCGATAGCGGTTCAATCAATTACCGATCTAATGAATAATTTGTCAGACATATTGCCAAGTGTAGATATTGACAAGGATACAATAAACAATTTGATTAGTGGAAGTATCTTAGCAGATATCTTAGATGGAAATTATGACAGAATAACTACTGATCTAATTAGGGATATAACCCTAACTGATACTAAGTTAGATATTACACTAGCCAGCGACCTGTTGGCTACTGCAGCAGACCTATCTATATCTATGGGCTACTCAGACAAGATTAATACTCTAACGATAGGCGAGGCTGTGCTAGATCAATACAAGTTGTCAGGAAATATTATGCTAGATTATGCTTTTGTTCCAGCAGAAGTAGTAGAAGATAATTATTCTAGTATTTCAGGAATCAGTAATGCAGTTAGTGCTATTAGGGAGACATTTAACCAAATCGCAGATGCCAAAGAGATTGCACTGCAGATTAATAATGTAAATATTGAAATAGATGGCATAGAATATGTCGTTACAGGATTGGCATATGTAGATTATAGCAATGCTATTATAGATACTGAGAATGGTAAGGCATTAGATATTAATAACCTTGATATTAATCTGCAGTTACAATATGTTACAGGCAGTGGATATGCACACAATCTAACCTTGGTATTACTAGATGGCAGAGTATATGTAGACTATAATAATATCAAGTTAAGTATTGATATAGACGACATTAGTGAATTAGCAGATATAGCAAATCAAATTGTATACGTAATTAAAAATATTCAGAAAGACGATACATATAATGTTGCTCAGTTGCTAGAATTAAGCAGAAATCAAAATGTTATTGCGGATATTGACATTATAGGAATGGTTGCTAACATTATCAAAGGTGTAGATATAGAATCTATCTTGGCAGGAGATTATTCTTCGTTGAGTATAGATATTATCAAGTACATCAGCATTATAGATAACGCTATCCACATTACTCTGCAAGGTGTGTTTGGAGAGGGCGTTGAGACAAATATTAATATAGACTACACAGATATGTTAGATGGTATTACATTCGAAGGAATTGAGACTGGCAATATCAAACTAGGCGGTGCTGTAGAAATCTTAAGAGACTACACAGCAATAGAGATTGGTGATACAAACGAGTATTTAGATTTAGATAATCTAGACAAATTATTAAATGCTATTATCTCCAATGCAGCAAGCATTATGGACAATAGTAGAATTTCATTAGATATTAATGCAAGTATAATATTAGATGGCAATAATATTGATATAATTGGTGCAGTTGTATTAACCCAAGAGACAATATATGCCAATGTAGATATCTTAGCGCTTGGCAGAGAGATCAGTGCTGAAATATATCTACAAGACAATGTAATCTATGCAGATATAGATGGACTAAAGGTAAGTATGTCTACATCTAAGATTAGCGAATTACTAGATACATTAGGTATGTCTATTGGTGTAGATATAACTAGTATGTTGCCTAATATAGATATCGAGAAATTGAAGAATTTAGACTTTAGCGAGATTAACTTTGGATGGATAGATATATCTGAGATTGGTTTGAATACAACTACACTATCTATAGCAGCAGATTTGTTGGGTCTAGATAGCGATATAGATGTAGTTATAGATTATTCAGACGGACTAAAGTTAGATATTAATAATCTAACAATATCCAATGCATCTATCGATGCATCTGCAGAATTAACAAACAATTCTATTCCAGAGATGACCAAGATATATAGCAGATTAGACAATATTACGGATATGTATACTGCTATAAATAACACAATTAACCATTTGCGAAATGCTAAGCATATTGCAGTTAATCTAGATAATACTGTTGCAATAAACGGCAATAGTTATGATATCGCAGGGTTGGTATATGTTGATTACTCTAACTTAAGTGAGACTATTCAGATAACCGACTTAGATATTTATGCAAGAATGACAATTTCGCAATTACTAGAAGGCGAGATCACCATAAGACTATGTGATTCTACACTATATGTAGATTACAAGCATCTACACATTTCGATAGCGGTTCAATCAATTACCGATCTAATGAATAATTTGTCAGACATATTGCCAAGTGTAGATATTGACAAGGATACAATAAACAATTTGATTAGTGGAAGTATCTTAGCAGATATCTTAGATGGAAATTATGACAGAATAACTACTGATCTAATTAGGGATATAACCCTAACTGATACTAAGTTAGATATTACACTAGCCAGCGACCTGTTGGCTACTGCAGCAGACCTATCTATATCTATGGGCTACTCAGACAAGATTAATACTCTAACGATAGGCGAGGCTGTGCTAGATCAATACAAGTTGTCAGGAAATATTATGCTAGATTATGCTTTTGTTCCAGCAGAAGTAGTAGAAGATAATTATTCTAGTATTTCAGGAATCAGTAATGCAGTTAGTGCTATTAGGGAGACATTTAACCAAATCGCAGATGCCAAAGAGATTGCATTCGCTATCAATAATCTTAATGTAGAATTAGATTCCAAGTCATTTGTTATTAACGGAATGGCACATATCAATTGGGCTAATGCTATTGTTGATTCCGAGAACGGCAAGACGATAGATGTCGCAGGGTTAAATGGAGCAATCAGAATAGCAGCAGTAGAGGAAAATGGATATATTCATAACATCACAATCATCTATACTGGAGATAGGCTATATCTAACATATAATCATTTGGCAATGAGTGTATCGACAGACAAGATTAAGACGGTGGTAGATTTGGTCAAGGTATTCAAGTTTGTTAGCGATAGCTTGAAGACTGAAGATATAACCAATGTATCTATGCGTGAGCTAGTAGATGAGGCAAGAGCAAGTGCTAGTGGAGATAATGGCAAGTTAGACATTGTTGACACTATTAAGAATTTGCTTCCTAATATAGATATTGACGCAATTATGGCAGGAGATATTGGTGCACTAGATATTAGTATTATTCAGAATATAAGTATTGACGACAGCAATATTAATATTGTAATCAATGGTCAAAATATTAGCAGTTCTACTGATATGATGGTTAATTTTAATTATAGTAATGTAATTAATACAATAAGTTTATCAGGACTTAATCGAACAGATATATCTGCAAGTGGCAATGTAGAATTGTTGCAACAATTTGTCGCTATTACCCCAGATGGTGACTATATAGACTTAGACAATATCGACACGCCTATTAATTCGGCACTTAATACCGCAATTGATGTTATAGATAACAAACATATAGCATTTGGATTAAATACTTCTATTAGACACAGCAGCCTAACCAAGAATAGTAGCGGAATTGTTATCAAAGAGTCCGAGACATTGATAGATTTATTAGACGGCAGCAACGCTAGATTTGATTGGAGCAATGCCTACACTATGGAAGGGGAGGTCAATAAGTTTGATGTTAAGAGTATGAAGATGTATTTCGGCCTTAATGTCAAGACTATAACCAATACATACAATTACTCTAATGGCATTAAGGATACCAACCCAACCAACTCTGTAGAGCGTATGCACTATATAGAAATAACTTATATCAATAATACAATTTATATTAAATATAACAATATGTACGCCAAAATTAATGGTGATAGCATTGACCAGATCGTTAATATATTGTGCGAAATTTGCGGCATAGATGCCAGTGCAGATACTATTGGCAATCTAATCGGAATGATTGGGCAATCGACAGACAAATCTATGTTAGACAAACTAAGCATAGATATGCTTCAATCAATTTCGTTGTCTGATAATAGATTCAGCCTAAGGCTAGACCTGACTAATTTAGGATTAGGAGTAGATGCTATCAATAATTTGGTATTGGATGTAGACTACGACAACTCCGGCCTAACAATGGTTATTATACACGATTTAGCTGTAGCAAATATTACTATTAATGATGTATATGTTGATCTTGATAATTGGTCAGATATTTGTGACCCTGCTAGCGCAGATTATATAGATTTGTCGGGCGTTGGCGACCTATTAGAGACTATTAAGAACACAATGGAATATAGAGATTTTTACTTCAAGGGTTCAGTTAACTTGAAGATAGAAATGCCTATCATTAACACCATTGACTGGAATATACCGCTTGAACTTAGAATTAAGATATTAGAAGATAATCGATTCGAGGCACAGGCAGTACTAAGCAACATTCCTGCTATCACCGCAGTCAACGACGACGTGCCATTTAAGGCAGGTAAGTCGGTAGAAGGTATAAATGTTGGCAAAAATCGTACTCTTACTATTAGTATTAGGGACAACAAAGTATATATTTATCGTATCGAGGATGTGCCATGGGGTCTAGGCTTGATAGTTACTGGATACAAGAAGTATGAGAAGAAGTTGATGGTGGATATGGAGACATTCTTAGATGATCCACTATACTATACACTTCAGTACGGAATGGGCTTTAGCCAAAGCATTATGGACGAGATTTACAAATCAGTTAACAAGGAAAGAGTCAATCCTATCGACTATAGCAATGTGCTTAAGGGATTTACTTCTGACGGTAATTATCATCAATTGACACTAAATCTTCGAGAATTGCTAGAGAATGACAAGGTAGACACAATGTCTTTAGGTGTTAGAGACACCAATGTCAGTGGCAAAGATATTGTAGGCAGCATTACATTTGATATGTTTATGCCTCTGACAGATAGTGTTAAGATTACTCTAGCATCTAATAATTTGACTCATCAATCTATCGGCAGTACAATAGACTTCAGTGCTCTATACTCATATGTCAATAACTATGCTTACAATGAGGGAGCCGAGTGGGATGCTTACGAGGGGGATTGGAATCTAAGCAGCCAGAGAGAATTCACACTTAATTATGAGACCAATTGCAGCACCACTATTCCTTCTGTTACAGGGATAGCAGGCTCCGAATTGACTTTGCCTACACTAGCTACTTATGTCACAGAAGAGGGAGATGTAAGAACCACACATATCTTCGAAGGTTGGTACACAACAATAGATTATCAATCGGGTACTGAATATACCGAGAATGTTATGCCAAGGCGTGATACAACTCTATATGCTAAGTGGCAAGAAATTGTAGAAGAATATATCTACATCTCGTTTGTAACCAATGGTGGCAATGAGATTGCAGACATACGAACATTGCAGAATACTGCTGTTGATCTACCAATTTATGAAGATTTGCTAGTAGAAGAGGTCGGAGATGAGACTATAACCAAGCAATTTGTAGGTTGGTCAGTATACGAAGATTGCAGTGTATTATCTACTAATCCATTTGCTAGTGATGCTAATATAACATTGTATGCTAAGTGGGATATTATTTCTCGCACTAAGCCATATCAATTGACTATAATGGATGGTACTGAAGTGGTAATATCCAAGAAAGTACTGCCTAATACTGCAATAGACTATACTAGTGACAAGATTAACGACAATACATTGTTCTACTTAGATAGCGAATTTGTTAATCAAGTATCTAAGCAGGCGTATGAGACAATGCCAAGCAATGATGTGACTTTGTATATACGCAACCTTTATACAGTAACTATTACTTCTGCTTATGGTACTGTCACTAGCAAGACATCTATAATTTACCAAAGCGAGGCAATTACGCTACCTAGTCAGAATAGTTATGTAAAAGACGATGGCAATACTAGAACGACTTACACATTCCTGGGCTATTATGTTGGCGACACCAAGTGCGATAGTTTGACTTATACTATGCCTAATAGTAATGTTGATATAGTCGCAAAATGGGATGTGGATGTAAAGCATTATTACACTATTTCCTTTAATATGGGATATAACTATATTGCATACAAATGTGCATTAGGTTCATCATACAAGACTTCACCAACTCAGTTTGCTTCTATTAAGAGACTAGAGGGAGATGTTGACCTATCCGCTTATCAGACTAGTTGCGTAATCTGGGCAACCGCTGTACATAATGGCTTAGGTGTTAGATATACCTATGACTTAAGTGGATGGAGCAAGAGTGTGCCAGATGATTATTCTAATGGCGGTGGTTCATTTACTATTAATATAACTGGTGATACAACAGTATATCCTTGTTGGAAGAAACGATAATTTAATAAATAGCAACCAAATGTGTTTAATTTTGGTTGCTATTTTTTTATAATTAAAACAAACTATAGATAGTTGTAGCAAAAATATTAAAATAATGATATAATTATTGATAAGTAAGTATAGAAAATATAATCTATGTGTAATTGGGCTGTCGCCCAATATGCACTATCGTGCATCGCAGCCGACTAGCGTCGTCTGACACATAGATTGTTTCCTTCGTCATATTATCTCAAGGTGTCTAGCGACTACTTTGGATAATATTCCTCGGGCACAATCTATTACTGACTGCAGTGAATAATATATATTTATTATCTACACAATATGGGGCTGTCGCCCAATATGCACTATCGTGCATCCCAGCCGACTAGCGTCGTCTGACACATAG
>CAMEKS010000033.1 GCA_945921465.1 uncultured Clostridia bacterium
TATATGATTTTTGATAAATGGGGGAATATATGTGCTCGCTCCGCTAGTGATGGAAGCTGCTACTTTGTGGGGAAAATCAATTGCCGAAATATTGGCTTTTATTGTAGACATGGCTCCACCTCCATTATGTTGTTGGCAACAAGGGTAGTGGTATTAAGACACTTGTGGGTGATAGTATAATTATATTCTCCGACAGTCATTTTCTTAGATAGTTCGTCATCAAACACCATAACTATCTGATTGTTGTCAAATTCGTTGAATACAAATTGATGAACTAAAATTTTTGACTTGTAAATACTTACAATTACAGTTGATGTGTCGTCTAGTGTAATATTCTCGTTCGTTTCTTCATCTATCAAACTAAGAGTAAGGCTAATACTGAATGTATCTCCCTCGTACCAAACAAACTTGTTGTTTTCTAATCTGGGGCTTTGCTTTGCTGTAATAATGTTAGACATTATTGTACCTCCATATTTAATTTCGGTTGGCTATAATATCATAGACCGCAGAAATAATAAGATGCAAATTTTAATGACACAAAACACTATTACGACATCAACGGTAATTATTCACTTTTAGCATTATTAAACAATAATATAGAAATTAGTATAAAATATTGGTGTTATATTGGTACAATTAATGTACTTATTACTTATAATATTTAATATATTGTCCTAACAATAAGGAGTATGCAAATATATGAGTGTATTAATATATTACTACTTATTGCTTAAAAAAAATACAACACTAATATAGCGTTGTATTAATGATTGCTGATAATTAATCTTGTATATCTTAACAGCAAAATATCTTAAATTTTAGAGATTGTTAGCCAGTTTAGTTTATTTTTTGCGGCTAACTAGGTCGTCATCATCGTCGTCATCGTCTTTGAAATTGTCTTCATCATCATCGTCATCATCGACATCGTCAAATTCGTCTGATATATCATCGAAATCGTCATCATCATCGAAATCTTCGTTGTATTCTTCGTCATCTTCTTCGTCAAGATCATCGGCGAAGTCTTCGTCTAAGTCTTTTGCAAATGTGTTACCCAATTCCTCGTCTATCTCGTCATCCGATTCTACAGGAAGCAAGTCTAATTCGTCGTCATCTGTAGTATCTTCTTTGTTAACGAATTCTTTCCAGTCTACATTATCATCCGATTCGAACTCGGTATTGTTCTCTTCGTAGCAGCTGTCACACATACCTTTTGATTCATCGGTAATAAAATTGATTTTGCATATAGGGCATAGTGCCTCTTCTTCTTCTCCCATCAAGATGTCATCATAGTCTGCTTCTTCTTGATAACCTGCTTTCATTTCTTGCTTGCATACTTCGCAATAATCTTGATTGCTAAGAATGTAATTCAGTTCACATCTTGGACATTTAATGTATTTAGGTTTTTCTTCCATACTCTCTCCTATAGCGATTTGGCATCGTTACGGCACCCAAATTCAAGCAACTAATGTGATTGTAAAACATATATGTGTGAATGCGTTGCACTACTACTATGCCTAACTTGTCGATGCTTTATTTAGTTATACTTTTGGTAAGCAATGCTGACATAATAGTGTGATTAATAATATTGACTATAGATATAATGGGCTTATCGATTATGTATGTCATCTTTTTAATCATAGTCCCAGAATTTTGCCAGTGCCAAACTTACGATAATAGTATATATATATTTACGATTTTGTAAACTATTTTTTACTCTTTTTGCCAAGTTTTTTAGAAATATTATGCAATAACTAATATCATATGTTACTAATTATAAGAATTTTGCTGGTAGTTATAATAAAATTTTGCTAAAACTTTACTAGCTATGTAACTGCAGAATAGGCAAATTATATATTTGATATGAAAAATTGCCAATGAATATATTGCTGGTTAATAATGTATATAATATAAACAATTTTTCTTAAATATAAAAATAAATAAGATTAATTATGGTTAGTCTCATTTATTATAATGTATATTATTAACGGTACTACAAAACTCTTTTTTAGAAATGTTTTTGTTGATTGGTTGATGTCGATTGACATCAAGTACAAATTCTAATATATGCGAAAAAAATAACCACAGAGTATCAGAACAGATCAATTCTAATACTGTGGTTATTTTTTTTGCAGTAATTATTGGGGGATAGGAACTTGTTAATTATATAGCATAATTAGCATATGTAATACATAATACAAATTGTTATCTCTAATTGTTATCTATTTGTGGTTCTTCTGGTACTACATTGCCCACTACTACATTAAATTCTTCGCCTTCAATATATTTAATTGCGTGTGCAGAAGATACAGCCTTGATATCTACCTCTGCTAACTTAATAAAGTCGTTGATAGGGGAGGTAATAGTAATATCCTCGATAAATGTCTTTAACGAAACTTTATTTTCAGACTTGAATTGTCTTACTGTGGTTACAATGTCTAACACTTTGTCGCCCTTAGCAATCATATCTTTATCAAATGTATCGCCCATATTGTGATAGCCAGAAATGTGTATAGATTTATACCCTTCTATTGCAGCATAATACGACATATATATTTCTTCGGTTATATGTGGTAGTACTGGAGCAAACATCTTAAGCATACCCAGTAATACATGATAACAAGCATATTTTGCCGATTCACATTCTCTTTCGCCATATATGTCTGGGTTATATAATCTACGCTTAACCAATTCTACGTAGTTGTCGCAGAACGACCAGAAGAATTTCTCTAACTCGTTCAATGCCAAAGCAATTTCGTATCGGTCTAGATATTTGATAAATCTGCAGTATAATTCTTTATATTTCTCTATTAACCACTTGTCCATTGTTTCTAACTCAATCTCTCTTGGGGTATATCCCTCTAAGAAACTAAGAACAAACTTGCTTGCATTCCATAATTTGTTAACCAATTTCTTGCCATTATCAAACTCTGCCAAACTAAAGGCTGTGTCTTTGCCTAATGCCATATTGTTAGCCCAATAACGTGTAACATCGGCAGAGTATGTTTTTATTATCTCCTGAGGAGAGTTGGCACTATTTGCTTTTGATTTTGCCAATTTGGAGCCATCAGAACTTGTTACATAACCAGATATCATTAGGTCTTTCCAAGGTAATTTGCCAAAGTGATAAAGGCTCTTAACTATTGTATAGAAGTCCCATACACGGATATTATCATGTGCATTCGGTCTTAGATTCATAGGAATCATACTATCACTAAGTCCCAAGCCTGTCTCCATATCTGTGCAGATCTGAGGGGTTAGGCTGCTAGTAGCCCAAGTATCCATTACATCGGTTTCGCCCACGAAATCGGTACATCCGCACTCGCAAGGGGTCTTAGGTTGATCTTTCAATGGATCCACTGGCAAATCTTCAATCTCTGCTAATTTTACTTTTCCACAATTTTTACAGAACCATACTGGGAAAGGAATACCGAAGAATCGCTGTCTAGAAATACACCAGTTCCAAGATAAATTTTCTACCCAATTAAGGTATCTAGCACGCATTGTCTTAGGGTACCAATTGCAGTCTAGGCCTGCTTGGTACAGTTCATCTTTGTGGCTAAGTACATCTATAAACCATTGTTTCTTGACTGCTATCTCTATAGGGGTGCCACAACGGTCGTGTGTAGATACTGCGTGTGTTATATTTTCTTGCTTAATTAGTAAGTCATTTTCTTTCAATTTGTCTATAACAGCTTTTCTGCACTCTAGTATTGGCATACCAGCAAATTCGCCAGCCAAAGCTGTCATACGCCCATCTGCTGTAAAGCACTCTTTGATAGGTAGGTTGTGTTTTCGTTGCCATTCTTTATCTACATTATCACCAAAAGTACAGCACATAACTACGCCCGAACCTTTGTCCATACTTACCAATTCGTCTGTCAATACTGATACTTCTGTGTTAAAATATGGCACAATCAACTTCTTGTCTAATAGATATTGATTTTTCTCATCATTAGGGTTGATAAATACACAAACGACACCGCAAAGCATCTCGGGTCTGGTAGTTGCTACTGTCACATACTTGTCTTCACCGCTGATGTAGAATTTCAGGTAATTGAATGTACTATCTATGTCTTTATCCTCTAGTTCTGATTGTGCACAGGCAGTACGGCACTCGGTGCACCATAGTGCTGGTGCTTCGGCATGATATATCTTACCTTTTTTGTACAATTCGATGAAGGAATGTTGACTGATGGTCTGAGCCCTAGGAGCGATAGACGAATAATGTTTTTTTAGACCGCAACTAAATCCTGCAGACTTGTACAGATCAAAAAATTCTTCTTCTAATTTTCGTGTTTCGTCTAAGCAAATATTAACGAATGTCTGCCTAGGCAATTCGTAGGCACGCTTCTTAATAACTTTCTCTACATATCTCTCTGTAGGCAAGCCATTGTCATCAAAGCCGAAAGGGAAATATACATTATCTCCTAGCATCCTGTGGTGTCGAGCAATTGTCTCGATATGCATATACGAACTCAGGTGTCCCATATGTATCTTACCATTACAGGTTGGTGGTGGGGTATCTATGCTGTATATTGGCTTGGTGCTGTCTTTGTCAAATTTGTAGATATCGTTCTCAAACCAGTAATCTTGCCATTTTTTTTCTTTCTCGGCAAAATTATATTTCTTGTCTAACATTTTTCCTCCAGTGTAAACAAATAAATTCTTAAATTAATAGTGGCCTATGCAAATTATTTGAGCAATCTATAGCGGGTTCGTGCTAATAATTTCTCACAATCAACATTAAAATATTAAATGTAATAATATCTACATTAGACCATACACTGCATTTTACTACAAAGTGTACAAAAAATCAACTAATTATACTACTTTATTAGTATACTATTACAATTATACCGTATATAGATATTTATTAATACCGGATTTATATTTGGTAATTAATGAGTCTATCTTTGGTAAATTAAAATAATTGTGGGGAAATACATTATATAAAATTGAAAAACAATCCTTATGCGACTAATTTTTTACATAGACTGTATTATTTTGACAATGATAACAATTTGTGATAACATCTCTATAATTTGAGAAATAATAAGGAGCAATTATGAACAAATTTAGTATATCTACAGATAGTACAGCAGATTTGTATGCTGACGAAATTAAGGACTTAAACTTATTCTTTTTGCCACTTAGTATCAGTTATACTTATAACGGCAATACCGAAATTTTACCAGATTCGTTTCAGAACTATCAAGAGTATGTAGATTTTTATAATAAACTTCGCCAAGGCTACGAGATTAAGACTTCTATGAATAATAATTACATTCACGAGGAATTTTTTCGAGCAATCGCTAAGAGTGGTGTTAAGGAATTATTGCATTTTACCATTTCGTCTGGATTGGCAAGAACAGTAGAGGTTGCAGCGCAGGCAATTGAAGAGGTGAGGAAGGAATATCCTGACTTCCATTGCGTAGTAATAGATCCACTTACCACCACAGTTGGACAAGGAATGCTAGTCAAGATTGCTTGCGAAATGAGAGACCAAGGCAAAACTTTGCAAGAGACAGCTGATTACATTAATGAGATTAAGAATCATATCCAACACTTTATCCTAATCAATAATCTAGACTATCTGAAACGAGGTGGTCGTATATCTGGTTTTGCTGCACAGATTGGTAAAATTGCTAAATTAACAATAATGATAGACTTTGACAAAACTGGCAAATTACAAATTCGTAATAAAACTATGGGCGGACTAAAGCGTGGCATTGCTGGGATAGTGACTGGGCTTGATAAGCATAAGCCTATGGCCAACCCTAGGTGTATAGTTGTTCATTCAGACAATCTAACGGGTGCAGAAGAACTGGCTAAGGCAATTGAGGAAAAGAGTGGAATTAAACCAGAAATTAGAATAATGGGACCAACTATCGGTGCACACGTAGGCCCAGATGGCGTTGCTTATATATTCCTAAGCGAAGATGTAAGAAATAATTAAGAAATATAATTCATATTCTAATTAGCGAAAAAAATATTATCAAAGATTATATTTATAGAATCTATTTTAACAAAAAACTCCTAGATTGGATGGAAATTTTGGCAAAAGTAAATTTCTTTGATATAAGATAAACCAAGAATAACTTTTAATATTTAAGTACATAATAATTATTAATTTTTCGAAAATTAGCACTCTACACTTGACAGTGCTAATTTTTTGGTATATATTAGTAGCGTTTATAATAGAGATATTAATAAACAAGTTTTTGTATAAGGGGGAATAGCTATGGACAATAACAAATTTACAGAAAAATCATTGACTGCGATAGCAGAAGCTGAATCATTGGCACGGAATAATGGCAATCCAGAACTTGCTTCCGAACATTTGCTTTTTTCTTTGTTATCACAAGAAAATGGACTTATTCCACAAATTATAAAGAAACAAACAGATTTAGAAGGTGTGCTAAAAGCAGTTAAAGAAAAGATAGATAAATTATCCAAGGTTATTGGCAATGAACAAATATATATGTCTAACGAACTCAGTTTTGTTATCAATGAAGCCGAAAAGCAAGCCAATTCTATGAAAGATGAATATATTTCGGTAGAACATTTGATGTTAGGATTAATTATTAAGGCAAAAAGTTTGGCCGATATATTCAAAAAGTATGAAATATCAAAAGACGCATTTCTAAAAGAATTAATGTCAATAAGAGGTAATCAAAGAGTGACTAACGAAAATCCAGAAAATACTTATGATGTATTAAAAAAATATGGTCATAATCTTGTTGAATTAGCCAAAAACAACAAATTAGACCCAGTAATAGGCAGAGACGATGAAATACGTAATGTTATAAGAATTTTGTCTAGAAAGACAAAAAATAATCCAGTCCTAATAGGTGAAGCTGGTGTTGGTAAAACTGCGATAGCAGAAGGTCTGGCACAGAGAATCGTTAAAGGAGATGTCCCATCTTCACTAAAAAATCGTGAGATTTTCTCACTAGATATGGGAAGCCTTGTTGCAGGGGCTAAGTATCGTGGAGAATTTGAAGAAAGGCTAAAAGCAGTATTAACCGAAATCAAGAAGAGTGAGGGCAAGATTATACTATTTATTGATGAACTTCATTTGATAGTCGGCGCTGGTAAAACTGATGGTGCAATGGATGCAGGCAATATTTTGAAGCCTCTATTGGCACGTGGAGAATTGCACTGCATTGGTGCTACTACATTAGATGAATATAGAAAATATATTGAGAAAGATCCAGCGCTTGAGAGGCGTTTTCAGCCGGTAACGGTTAATGAACCTACTGTAGAAGATACAATTACAATTCTTCGTGGATTAAAAGAAAGATATGAGGTATTCCATGGAGTAAAAATTGCAGACAGTGCACTTGTTTCTGCAGCAGTTTTGTCCAATAGATACATTACAGATAGATTTTTGCCAGATAAGGCTATAGACCTAGTAGATGAAGCGTGTGCAAGTATTAAGACTGAGATAGATTCTATGCCAATAGAAATGGACGAAATTAATAGAAAAATTATTCAACTTCAGATAGAAGAAGTGGCTTTGAAAAAAGAGACAGATGCCATATCTCAGAATAGATTAGAGAAAATTCAAGCAAAACTTGCTAGTTACAAAGAAAAATATAATGAAATGAATGCCAAATGGCAAAATGAAAAGAATAATATTGAGAAAATAAACAAGTTAAAAGGCGAATTAGAAAATGCGAAAGCTCAAATCGAGAGATATAAAAAAGAATATGATTTGAACAAAGTAGCCGAGCTTCAATACAGCACTATTCCTAACCTTACTAGTGAATTAGAAACACTAGAGAAAGAATACGAAAAGAGCAAGAATGATAATTTGCTTAGAAACAAAGTAACAGACGAAGAGATTGCAAAAATAGTATCAAGATGGACAGGAATACCAGTAGCAAAATTGACTGAGAGTGACAGGGAAAAATTGTTAAAATTAGATAGAATTTTGCACAAAAGAGTGGTAGGTCAAGATGAAGCAGTCACTAAGGTCAGTGAAGCAATTCTTAGGTCAAGGGCAGGTATTGCTGACCCTAATAGACCAGTAGGCTCATTCTTGTTCTTAGGTCCAACAGGTGTTGGTAAGACTGAGTTGGCAAAAGCACTGGCACAGAATTTATTTGATGATGAGAAGAATTTGGTCAGAATAGATATGACTGAATATATGGAGAAATTCTCTGTATCTAGATTAATAGGTGCTCCTCCAGGATATGTAGGTTATGACGAAGGTGGTCAATTAACAGAAGCTGTCAGAAGGAAACCATATTCAGTTGTGTTATTTGATGAAATAGAGAAAGCTCATCCAGATGTATTTAATATACTTTTGCAGATTCTTGATGATGGCAGAATTACCGACTCTCAAGGCAGAACTGTTGATTTTAAGAACACTATTATAATTTTGACATCTAACCTTGGTGCTAACTATATTCTAGATGGTGTTGCAGAAGATGGAACTATTTCAACAGAAGCAGTTAATGAAGTTAACAAACTTTTGAAAGATTCATTTAGACCAGAACTTCTTAATAGATTAGATGAGATTATTATGTTTAAGCCATTGACAAAATCGCAAATAGGGGCAATTGTAGATTTGTTGTTAGAGAAGGTAAAATCAAGACTTGCAGATAAGCAAGTAGGTTTTGATATTACCGAACAAGCCAAAGAATTAATTATTGACCAAGGCTATGATGTCTCATTTGGTGCAAGACCGCTAAAGAGATATATTCAAGCAAATATTGAGACTCTTATAGCAAAAGCACTTCTTGAAAACGAAGTAAAGCCAAAACAAATAATACAAGTTGCAGTCAACAATACTAATCATGAATTTGAAATCAAAATAAAAGAATAACAAAGTAATTAAATGACCCAAATCAAAGCGAACTCGAAAGAAAATCCTTTCGAGTTCGCTTTTTGGTTAATAACTAAGTTTTTTTTAAGCCTTATAAATAAATTAATATACTTAATATGAAAATTTTATATTTTATTACGAATTGTTATTTTTATAATAATATTTTTTAAGTAGCAAGTTAGTAGTTTGCTTTTTATATTAAGAAAAATATTAAGGTATGAGTAATGTTAATATATTTATATCAAATAGCAATAGTTATGGTAATTAATATACTTAGGTTTGTTTTGTTTGATAATTAATTAAAGAGTAGTAGAATAGTTGTGGTTGATTAGGAGGAAATACAATGAGCAATAAGATATCAGAAGAAATTTATAAAGTAGGAGTTTATGACAATATAATCGACTTGTTTGAAGGACATTATTGCGTGCCCGATGGCATTACATATAATTCTTATTTATTAAAAGGTGAAAAAAATATTGTTATTGATACAGTTGATAAAAATTATATTAATCAATGGTTACACAATATCAATGACTTGCTAAATACAAGAGTGGTAGATTATCTAATTATACAACATATGGAACCAGACCATTCAGCAGGTGTGGAAAAATTCCTTGAAGCGTATCCTAATGCTAAAATTATTGGGAATATTTTTACATTTAATATGCTAAAACAATATTTCCCTGAGAAAAATTTTGATAATAATATTATGTTGATAAGTGATAATCAAGAAATAATAATTGGTGATAGAGATATAAAATTTATTTTTGCCCCAATGGTGCATTGGCCAGAAGTATTTTTCACTTATGATAAAAAATCTAAAACTTTATTTTCTGCTGATGCATTTGGTAGATTTGGCAAAGACGATAATAGTGAATGGACAGATGAGGCTAGAAGATATTATATAGGAATTGTGGCAAAATATGGTACGCAAGTACAGAGTGCTTTGGGGAAAATATCGCAATTAGATATAAAACGAGTATGTCCTCTTCATGGTCCTATACTTGATGACAATTTAGAAAAATATGTTCATATTTATGATTTATGGTCTAAATATCTTCCTGAAAGTAAAGGCGTAGTTATAGCATATACTTCTGTGTATGGACACACAAAGCAATCGGTTGAGTTGTTGGCTGAAGAATTACGAGATAAAAATATAAAATGTGAAATATTTGATATGTGTAGATGTGATAAATCTATTGCAGTCGCTAGTGCATTCAAATATTCTAATTTGGTTATTGCGACAACTACATATAATATGGATATTTTCCCAGAAATGCGAGATTTTGTTGAAAGTCTAGTATTAAGGAATTATCAAAATAGAAACGTCGCAATCATCGAGAATGGCACTTGGGCACCAAATGCCAAGAATGTAATAATAGCATTACTAAAAAATTCGCCTAACTTGAATATAAGTGGCAACTCTGTTACTATAAAGTCTAGTATGACCGAAGACAACAAGCAGCAAATTCGCAATCTAGCAGAAGAAATAGCAAAACAAGTTTTGTAGTATAAAAAACACATCATTAGGCATTGTAAATTTTAATCTAGGAACTATTTTATTAAAATTTAATGTAGTTGATAGCAAATTAAAAATAGAATAAAAAAATTCTTTTATTATTAAAACTTAATTAAGCCCCAAAGAGCCCCATTTTTATTAAATAAAAATGG
Source organism: uncultured Clostridia bacterium (assembly GCA_945921465.1). Lineage (GTDB taxonomy): Bacteria > Bacillota > Clostridia > Christensenellales > UBA1242 > UBA11490. The sequence goes on from CAMEKS010000033.1 coordinate 10,505, forward strand.
GGCTCTCTTCATAATTACTAACTTTTTATAATATATACAATTACATTTCTTGGTCTGTATCTACTTCAAGTTCTTTCTCTGCTTTATCTCTGGTTTTTGCAATAGGTCTATATACTAGTGCTAAACTTGCTGCACCTGCCCAACCAATAATAGTACCTATTCCTGCTATATTCATATTTTTATCTTTTTCTTCTTCTAATTCATTAATATATTTGATTTGATTATCTGCCAAATAGTTTTCTCTTATATAGTCATTAGACATCGTTGTATCGACAATATTATTTATATTATCTAATGCATTTTTGTCTAGTTTATCAATGTCCAATATATCATATTGTTCTGAAATTTTTTCATTCAAAAAATTTTGATACTCAGGAGTTGTTTTTATTGCAGTGTAGTAATTATCTATTTGCTCTCTTTTTTTATTTGCTTGTTCAGAACAGTTAAGCATAGCAATTAATCCACTAGCAGTTATTGCAAAACTTAGCAAAAAGCTTGCAAATGCAGCATTATTTAATTTTTCAATTCTATTATTATTTTTCATAATTATCTCCTCATATTTATCTTTTTTTGTCTAAATAACAATTTCAAGTTAATATTTAATTAAAAGTTGTGACATATGACTCAAGTCAGTGGGTTATACATGCGATTAGTTCAATCATTTTCTAAGACTTTTATCTTTAATTTTACTTTTCTTTTTCTTCAACTTTATTAAGATTTCGTTCTTTCTTTTGATTTTTTATATAACTACTTAGTGCAAAAATTGTTGCAGTATCAAAAATAGCAGCACCTGTCGAACTAAACCCACAAGTAAATGTATTTATAAGAGTTGGAACTATTAGGCTTTCTTGCTCATTTCTTAAATTCATATATTGCTCATAGATTTTGTTGTCATTTTCTTTAATATATTCGCAAGCCTCTTGGTCACTATATATTTGCTTTAGCGAATTTTTGTAAACATCAGCAGATATATTATTGTCAACAAAATCCTGTTCTAATTGATGTACTCTTTCAAATACAAATTTCTTATATTCGGGTGAATTCTGTGTGGCAGAAATTAATTCTTTTTGTGTGTCTCGTATCTCTTTGCTTTCTTCTAATTTATCTCTATATTCCATTGTACTTAAGAGACTTCCTGTCGAGAAGCCTAAAGCAAGTGCAGATACAATTATTAAATTTTTGATTGTAGTTTTTTTATTTGACTTTTCCATAACTTTTATCAAACCCTTCTCAGTTTATTGTATCACGAATTTTTGTGTTGTCAAGGGGGTATAAAAGTAATATTTCAAATATTGATATTTCAAATTTCTAAGATATAAGAAATATTATGGTTATAAGCAAATAAACATAGGTATAGAACCTATGTTTTACTTGTTTTCGACCCCAGACTATCTGGAGGTTTTCGAACACGAAAAAAGAGAAGTTGTTCACTTCTCTCTTAACTTGGCGCCTCAGG
>CAMEKS010000034.1 GCA_945921465.1 uncultured Clostridia bacterium
TTTCTGGCTGTTCATCTCTAGATACTGTATTTTTGGGTTCTAACGTTTATGGTATATGTAGATATGCCTTTGCCGATACACCTGTTAGTACAGTTACATTTGGTGAAAATTTAACAATGCAATGGATTGATCCTTATGCATTTTCTGGGTGTAGCAATCTTAGCAGTATTTCATTGCCGGATGGGATCAGCGTTCTTGAATATGCGTTCTATAATTCTGGATTAACATCTATCACTATTCCGTCATCAGTATCTGTCTACTATGCTGCATTTGCATATTGTTCGTCGCTAACGAGCGTATCTGTTGCCAATGCTAGTTCTTTAGCTGGAACTACTATTTTTAAGGAATGTTCATCTTTGACTGATGTTACAATTAGTGCAGGTACATCCATTCCAGATTATACTTTCCAGAATTGTTCAGCTCTAACTAATTTGACATTGCCATCTACTGTTAAGACAATAGGTGTATCAGCATTCTCACACTGCTCGTCTTTGACTCAGGTGACATTGCCAAGTGCACTAACAACAATCAATGACTATGGATTCTATCGTGCTGGCCTTACATCGTTGACAATTCCTAGCAATTTGACAACAATTGGTAGTCAAGCATTCTTTGAGTGTGCTAATTTGGCATCTATTACTTTCCCATCCGATGCTAAATTAGAGACTATAGGGGCAACAGCATTTGTACGTTGTACTAGTTTGCAATCGCTTAGTTTGCCTGAATCTATGAGGACTATAGGGGATACTGCATTTAAGGCTTGTACAGCACTTACTACTCTTAATACAGGTAACGGCCTAGAGAATATCAATACATTTGCATTTCAGAATTGTGGCAATCTTAATAGTGTTACATTTGGTACTGGACTTAAGACTTTGGGCAAATTGGCTTTCCAGAATTGCAGTAAGTTAACAAATGTGGTAGTGCCTAATAATGTGACGCTTATAGAGGATGGTGTGTTCAGTGGTTGTAGCGCATTGACTTCTTTAACTTTACCTTTCGTAGGTGCTGCTATAGGTGAGACTGCAGAGAGGGCTAGATTTGCATATATATTCGGTATGTTGGAATACACTGGTGGCACATTAGCCAATCAGAATTATGAAGCCGGATCTGATCCATGGACAGCATATATACCTACATCTTTGACTACTGTGACTATTACTGGTGGCAACTTTGGTAGCCTTGCATTCGAGAACTGCTCTACTATAGAAACGTTAAATATCAATATTTCGGCCGCTACAATTACGATGGAGAATGATTCGTTGTATGGTTGTACCTCTCTGACTTCTATTAATGAAACCGGCTACTTATGGTATAAATATAGCAGCAAAGAGGCTAGGGATGCTGACTTAAGTAATGGAGCTAATTCGCAAGGTGCCCCAGTAGTCCAATGGAGTGCTGCTGAAATTGCAGATGCTAAGACAGGTAATTATTGGTATTTAGCTTATTTTACAAACTTCGTGCCTGGTGTTACATAGACTAACACCAATTGCAATATCAATAGTAGTGTATTCTACACTTAAACTATATTATCGGAAGTTTTGTCTGAATGCACACGAGCAAAGCGAGTGTATATTCAAGCAAAACTGATGTTAATTCAATCAGGATGCCGCTAGTAATAGCGGTAGGTTGCGATAGCGACCAGAGGTGCGAGCGAATGCGTAAGCACATCTACATCACGTAGAATATAATTATATAACATCTTAATTATCAAGATTGTTTAATAATTACAATTTTGTTCAATAGAATACAAAAAAACTGTATGAATATTATATTCACGCAGTTTTTTTTGTAATAGTATCCTAATTGGTCAACTATTATGGATATTAATTATTAATGTACACCTTATCTTATATTAATGATATGGGGGTGTAGTAAATAATGTACACATATAGTTGCATATATTCATTAATTGACAACTATGCTATTTGATAGAACAATTTAGATTAGTTTTTGATTATTTCATAACTATCTTTAGAATCTTTGACAGTATAGCCCAGTTTGGATAATTGTGCACGCAATTCGTCGGCTTTGTCCCAATCTTTGTTTTGCTTTGCTTGCCATCTAGCCTTGGCTAAGTCTTGAATATCATGTGGGATATCTGAGGTGGGTGTGTTATTGGCAATAAATGTCTTAGGGTCTGTCTGAAATAAGCCGAGTAGGCTATATGTATCAATTATGGCGTTGGCATCTGCCACAGCAGTATTGTCATTATTTTTGATTTTGGTATTAATTAATTTGAAATATCCGAATAGGTTGGCAAGGGCTTTGGCAGTGTTGAAATCGTCATCCATTGCCTCGTCAAATTCTTGGTCTATTACTGGGTTCTTGGCGTTAGTTTGAGGGAATGTGCTATACACTCTATTAAGGGTATCATAGAACGATAGCATATGGTCTCTAGCACTTTCAAATAGTCCATCTATAATGTTAATATCGTTTTTGTAATTTGTTTGTAGTAAGGCAAATCTAATTACTTCGTTATCGTAATGGTCTAATAAATCTTTCATCGTAATGCCATTATTAAGGGATTTACTCATCTTTTGGCCATTTACTTTGACCAATCCGTTATGTATCCAGTATTTAGCAAATTGTTTACCAGTCAGACACTCTGTTTGGGCTATTTCGTTCTCGTGGTGAGGGAATATTAGGTCTCTGCCACCTCCGTGAATATCTATTTGTTCGCCCAAGTTGTAATAATTCATTGCCGAGCATTCAATATGCCAGCCAGGTCTGCCTTTGCCCCAAGGCGATTCCCAATATATCTCACCTGGTTTTGCACTCTTCCATAGGGCAAAGTCCAGAGGGTTGCGTTTGTCTTCTTCGGTATCTATTCTTACGCCTTGGTAGGCATCTTCTAGATTACGATTAGATAATTTGCCATATTCGCCAAATTTCTCTACAGCGAAATAGACATCCCCTGATGGAGTAGGATAGGCATATCCTTTGTCAATTAGTCTAGATACGAATTCGATTATATCTGCTATCTGCTTAGTTGCTCTTAGCGTCATTGTGGCAGGCGTTATCTTCATTCGATCCATTTCGTGGTCTATTTTGGCAATATTATTCTCGGCAAATTCCATAGCTGGTACGCCTAATTTATTAGCGTTGGCTATAATTTTGTCATCTACATCGGTATAGTTACGGGCGTATGTGACATTATATCCCTTTTTAACTAAATATTTTCGGACTATATCGAACACCATTGCTTGAATAGCGTGACCAATGTGGGCCTCTCCCGATACGGTGATTCCACAAGCGTACATCTTGACATTGTTACCGTCTATTGGCTTGAACTCTTCTTTTTGTCTAGTTAGTGTGTTATATATTTTTAGTGACATTGTATATCCTCTTCTTCTTTTTATATGCATTTCGTTCCCTATAGGACACTGAACATATAAAATATATCATAATAATACATTGATTTGTGACTTTTTGCAATAATATTCACGATAATTATAGAAATATTATTATGTTTTGTGTAGCAATTGGGTATTGACTTTGTGATATCAATAGAGTTATTATATATACAATAGATAATGTGTGCTTTTAGATACAATATGAGGTGAAAAAATGGATAAGAGAAATAATATTAAAGGGAAATTAGAATCAGTTGCTGCTGCTACTGGTATTGGCATTCTTGCGTTGATTGGCTCGATATATGGTTTGCATATTATTAATGGTGACGTTGCTGCTGATAAGGTAGATTATGAGTCTTCGAATGTGTCTAATATATCTGATTATTCTAGCCAATACACAACTATCGATTCTATGCCATACGCAATGACAGAATCATTAGAATATAGCCAAGGTACTACTATGACTAGAGATGTAGTAGAGCCTGTATCTAGCGCTAATGCGACTTCATCCGATACTCCTAGTTCGCTACCAAATAGTAGTAGTCCTGACAATATTGTCGATACACAAGCGATTATTAGCGAGGTAACAACTGCTTCTGTTGTGGATAATTACACAGAATTAGAGCCTGTTGTTACTACCTCGGTCAGCGAAGTTAAAGAACCAGATAGTACTAATATTTCTAAACAAGAGATAACATCAATTACTAGTAGTGAGGCACAAGCGTCCAATGTGCCTGCATATGACCCCAAGACTACACTTAATGTATCTTCTTCTACTAATACCAGAGGAGGCAAGCATGAGCGAGATAAGATAACCATTATCAATGGTGACGGATTTCAGATTAGCCCAGAGGTAGAGAAGAGTATAGTTGATTTGTTTAAGAATAACAAGCGTAAAATGACTTTCTATGTGTCTAATCCAGAGACTGGATTCAATATGTCATTTAATTGTGACGATGATATGGCCCCTGCTAGCTCAATCAAGGCAGGTATATGTTTGGCTGCAGTTAAAATGATCGATAGGGGTGAGTTAAATTGGACAGACGAATATACATATCAGCCAAAGCATCAAGTTGGTGGATCAGGGATAATACAAAATGAGAAATTTGGCAAGAAATATACGGTTGAGGAATTGATTCACCTTTGTACTAACATCAGCGATAATGTGGCATATTATATGTTGCTAATGGATGTGGTAGGAAGAGATAGATATAACGATATGGTTAGTGATCTTGGTGTAGATAATACTCTGGGGCGAAGTCAAACATTTGGCGTAATTGATTCGCAAGAACTTAATCTTATTTGGCAAGAAATATATGCATATGGCTCTGCTACAGAGAATGGTGCTAAGTTGTTGCAAGAATTTAAGGATGCAAAATATAGCTATCTTAAGACCGCTGGATACAAAAATTCTGCTCACAAATCGGGTTGGAACTCCAAGGGCTATGTAGATAGCGGAATAATATATGGTGACAAAGGAACTTATATTATTACTATAATGACCACTCCATCTGGGTCTACCAATTCCGACTCGCTTAACTTCACCAAAGCGGTTAATTATATCAATAAGGCTATGGATGAGTATTATAACTATATGGATAATAAAAAAGAACAAGACGCTAATAACTCTACAAATAAAACAATATCTGAGGAGGCTTTGCAAGCAGAGAAAGAGACAGGGATAATATATCCTGATTCTCCTAACTACAAGCCAATGCCAGCCGAACTAAGAGAGTTGATAGATTCTATAATCAACAATAATTATCAAAACTCTAACTATTCTAATAACAATATAGATACAACTACTGGCACAAATTTGACAAATACAAATGCAACTATGTCAACTACACATAAGATATGTACAGAAAAATTATCTAACGAGCCAGAACTAAGCGATTAATATACAAAAAGTGAAGGTAAATTATTGAAGCGAACTCTATAGAGTATACAATAACCAATCCTTCACTTTTTTTATTTGTGAAATTCATCTTTGTATAATAATTGTTACAGTAAATAGTATAACTATATTCAAAAACTAAAACATATTACTTTTAATTATTCATTGTAGCAGTGATTAAACAAGTAAGTTGTAATTAAATAAGATATAATTAGCAAGCATTTGCATTAACCAGAGAATAATAAGATAATGTTAGGCGAGTTGTTAGACAAATAATGCTTAATAAAAAAAATGGAGCTTGTGGGCGAGGAGCGGTGCCGAGCGGAGCGAACGCCATCGTGCAAGGCAAATAGTTATTAATCTAAGTACGCCGCAGCACGAGTACAAGTCTGTGAGATCCCGCCAACCGGCTGCTTATAAAAAAATGGAGCTTGTGGGCGGGATCGAACCGCCGACCTGTTGATTACGAATCAACTGCTCTACCGACTGAGCCACACAAGCATTGATAATATTTGCTATTATTAGCAATAATTAAATTATTGACGATAGTATTGTATAAGATGTGGTGAAGTTTGTCAATTGATTGATAGGGCAAGAGTTGATTTTTTTGAGAATTAGATATACTGATACTAGTAGAATAAATTATTCTTAATCCTTTTGCCTATAATTTGTGATAATATATTTATTTGGTTCACAATTTGTGTAAAACATTATACAATAAATATAAGAAGAGGTGGAGTAATGGACAAATTGAAAGAATTAAGAATAGTGGATAATTTCTATCAGACATCTGCGTTTTTTCCTATGCCAACTATTTTGGCATCTACAATCAGTCCTAATGGACAGACTAATTTAGGATCGTACTCACTGTGCTTTCCTTATTATATTGCTGGCAAAGATTATTATGCTATGATATTGATGAGCCGCAATAGTTCTAATACCGCACAAAATATATTGCGAACCAAAAAAGTTACACTTAACTTTATTCCTGACAAAAGAAAATATTTTAGAGAAGCGGTTAGGTTGGGTTTTCCTGGTGACACAACAGAAGAAAAGATGAAGAATTGCCTTTTTACTTTAGTAGATAGTGATCTAGGGAAAGATAGACCTAAGATTGTGTCGGAGAGTTTTCAAGTAATGGAGTGTACTTGGGATGATAGCCTAGAAGATGCTTATCTAGACCAAGCAGGTCAATTAGAGGGATATGAGCCTCCGTATAGAAATTTCAATGGTATTACAAGTAAATTTGGCGCACATTTTATATTGAAGATTGACCGAATATTGATGGAAGAGAAGTATAATAATGCTATTATTAATGGTATTAGACATAATAGTTTTCCTAGTGTGCCAGTAGATTATGGATATAGAGATAGTACTAATTTCTGGTATACGAAATTCCGCAAACCAATTGCCGAAAAGATACAAGCCAAAGAGGGTGATGTAAAGTCGGTAATATATGCCGCATCAAGGATAGACCCCGACGTTAAGTTTACCGATGACGCTTGTGCCAAGTTGACCAAAATTCCTCGTATTTTCCTTAAAGCGGCTTTGACTCAGATGGTCAAAATAGCCAAAGAAGAGCATATTACACTGATAGACGAAAAAGCCTTGGAAATAATAAACGACAAACGTCACAAAGAGAAGAAGAAATAGAATAATGACGAGTCTATAGTTGAGTTTTTTTGTTCCTATCTACAATATAATAAATCAACAGATAATATAAATAAAAAATGGCTTATTTTAGCCATTTCTTGAGTTGGCGGAACTAACAAAGTTCAGATTGAACTCTTTATTAATAATAGATTTACTGAATTAATATTTCTTGCAATACTAAACTATTGAAAAATTATGTTTGTCAAATATTGTCGAATATGTGGAAATTTCTTTTATTTATGCTATAATGTGTTTAATAAGGAGTGTTATTATGAGATTTATTCACTGTGCAGATATTCATTTGGATAGCAAAATGGAGACAAATTTGTCGTCCCCAAAAGCGAAGGAACGGAAAAAAGAAATTCTTAATACTTTTGAGAGAATGGTTACATATGCAACGGAGAATGATGTAAAAGCAATAATTATTGCTGGTGATATGTTTGATACTGCAAGGATAACCAATATTACTAAAACTCGAGTTTTAAATACTATAAGTAAAAATCCAAACATTGATTTTTTATATTTAAGTGGCAACCACGATGAAAGTAATTTTATATCTTTAATTGAAGATGTTCCTAAAAATTTAAAAATATTCGGCACTAAATGGACAACTTTTGAATACGGTAACATAAAAATCACAGGTGTATGTCTTAATGAAAACAATTCAGCTACGATTTACGATACTTTAAACCTTAGTTTGAATGATATAAATATTGTTGTTATGCATGGACAAATCATCAAACATAATTCAAAAGAAAAGGGTGAGATAATCAATCTCACAAAACTAAAAAATAAAAATATTGATTATCTTGCTTTGGGACATATACATTCTTATATTCAAGATAAGCTGGATAAGAGAGGTATATATTGTTACTCAGGTTGTTTGGAAGGCCGTGGATTTGATGAGTGTGGAGATAAGGGTTTTGTATTATTAGAAACCGATGATGATAAAGTTTTAACCAAATTCATTCCATTTGCAAAAAGACAATTAGTAGAGTTAGTTGTTGATATTACTGGATATGATAATTGGTTTGATATAGAAAGTGAAGTGTTGGAACAAAGCAAAAAATTGTCTTTTGATAATTTACTCAAGGTAACTCTTAAGGGAAAGTATAAAATTAAACTAGATAAACATTTGGGTATGTTGGAGCAAAAACTAGAAAAATTTTATTTTGTTAAAATTAAAGATGAGTCAATATTGGAAGTAACATTAAAAGATGTTGAAAACGATATTTCATTAAGAGGAGAATTTATTAGGAAGGTATTGTCTTCAACTTTAAAAGATGAAGAAAAGGAACAAACAATTCTAGTTGGATTAAAATCTTTATTCGGGGAGGATTTGTAATATGAAATTAATTAAATGTCATATTGAGAATTTTGGCAAATTAAATAATTTTGAATTTAACTTTTCCGAAGGATTTAATAGCATTAAAGAGGAAAATGGATGGGGTAAAAGTACTTTTGCAACATTCATTAAATCTATGTTTTATGGATTGCCTTCTACAACTAAAAGAAATTTAGATGAAAATGAAAGGAAAAAATATACACCATGGCAAGGTGGTAATTTCGGTGGAAATATTGACTTCGAAATTAATGGAAAACAATATCGTATAGAAAGATTTTTTGGTAAGAACAACTCGGAGGATACATTTTCGCTTATAGATATCGCAACAGGAAAAGAATCAAAAGATTATACTGAAAATATTGGCGAGCAAGTTTTTGAACTTGACGAAGAGGCATTTGAAAGAAGTGCGTTTATTCCGCAAAAGGTTTTAAATTCAAGCATTAATGAAAGCATTTCAAACAAGTTGACAAACTTGATTCAAGGAACAACAGATAATTACAATTATGAAGATGCTCAAGACAAACTCGATAAAAAGAGGTCTTTTCTGTCCAATAATAAAGGAAGTGGACAAATTCAGTTAATCGAAAACAAGATAGAAGATGTAATAGGACAAATAACAGAATTAAATACAAGTGCATTGGCGATAAATGATATTCAAAAACAAGTTGATTTATATGACAATGATATAGATAAACTCTTAAAAGAGCAAAGTGAAATTAAAACACAAATTAAAGAATACAGTAAAGCTCAACAAAAAATTGCAAATAAAGATTTGTATAATAAATTAAGCAATGAAGTTGCCGAAACAAATAAAACAATAAGAGTGAAAGAAAATATTTTTAATGGTAAAAATACTAGTGTACCAGAAATAGACTCCTATATTAATATTGCAAAAGATGTATCAAAGCGAGAATCTGAATTAAAATTAAAAGAAAAAGATGAATATGTTAATAAAAAATATGACAGTTTAGTAAAATATTTTGGTGATGAGAATGATATTCCAACAGCTGAAAAAACTAAAGAAATAAGTGACAAAATATTGAATTATAACAGCCTAAAAAATCAAGTTGAAAGTTTATCCGTTCAACAAAAAAGCATAAACGAAAGCAATAAAAAATCCAAATTATTAGGCCTGTTTGCAATATTATCATTGTTAAGTTTGATTCTGGGTGCAGTGTTAATAAATACATCTTTAATGGTTTCAGTTATATTGTTAGTTATTGGTGGAATTCTACTATTATCATCTGGTTTTATGTATTTGGTTAATATGATTAATGTAAAGACTAAAAATGTAAATAATGTAAATTACGAACAACTACAATCCAACAATAATGAATGCTTAAAACTGCAAAAAGAAATAGAGAAATTTTTATATTGTTTTGAAGATGTTGATACCGATTACAACACGGCAATAAATAATATAATTTTAAATAGAAAAGACTTTGAGAATATAAAAAAACAAAAAGAAGAAAATCTAAAAGAGAATAATGAATTAAGAGACAGTCTGTCAGAAGAAAAGGTAAAAGTAGAAAATTTCTTGGAACAATTTAACCTTGATAAAAACATTGATTTACTTGATAATCTTGCACTCTTAAAACAAACACTTATTGACATTTCAAATTTAAAAGAAAAATTAAAAAAGGAACAAGAGGAATTAGATAATTTTAAAAAAGAAAAAAATTTCGATATTGATGATAATTCTATAGTAAATGTTGATATAAACAAATTACAATCAAAAGAAAGTGAATATCAAAAACAAATTGACGTCTACAGAGAATATAAATCGAACTGTGTTGCTAAAATAAATAAAATTCAAGACGATATTTCTGCACTGGACGATTTAGAAAGTCAGAAAGAGAATCTTGAGAACGAATTAAATGAGCTTAATAAAGAATTTAATGCTATTAAAAATGCTAAAAAATTTCTTGAAATGGCAAATGAGAGCTTGTCAACAAAATTTTTAGAGCCAATGAAAAATGGATTAAATAAATATTTAAGTCTAATAACTGGCAAAGACTTTGAAAATCTTAAATTAGATATAGATTTTAATATTTCGTTTGAAGAATATGGTAAATATAGAGATGTTGACTATTATAGTAAAGGCTATAAAAACATAATTGATTTGTGTATGAGATTGGCATTAATTGATGCTCTCTTCGATAAGGAAAAACCTTTTATTGTTTTAGATGACCCATTTGTAAATATGGACGATGTGAAAATTGAAAACGCAAAACAATTTTTGCACGAGTTATCTAAAACTTATCAATTAATTTATTTTTCATGTCACGAATCAAGGTGTTAAACTTAACTAAAAACACTCAATCTTAATTGATTGAGTGTTTTTTATTGTGTGATACTCACTAATAGTTGTTAGGCATTTTTTATTAAAAATTATTTCTCGAGTGTTCAAATGGTGAACACTCGACTTTTTTATACTCAAAATATGGAGATAGAAATTTAAAAAATCTTTCTCGTTGCACACAATGGGTGTGTTGCGGGAATTATATAATTGTCTTGTAAAAATCTTTCTCGTTTGGCCAAATGGTGGTAAAGCGAGATTGATAAAATATAGTTATAAAAATTTTCCGATGGGTCAAATGGTGAGCCAACGGCAAATGTAAAATAAAAAATAAATCCCGCATTATCAAATGGTGATAACACGAAATTGCTAGAATAAAAAATATAAAAAAGTTTTGTCGCCGTAAAGAATGTGTTTACAGCGAGAGTTTTAAAATTTGTTTATAAAACAATTCTCGCATAGAACAATGTGGTGAATGCGATAGTGGTAAAGTTGTTTTAGAAAAACTTTTTTCGAACGGACAGACGATGTCCGAACGACAATTGTAAGATTGTTTTATAAAAATGTTTCCCGCGTGGACAAATGGTGTCCATGTGAGGATAGTAAAATCTAGACAAAAATAAGGAGGTGTTGAAATGTAAAATAAATTTTTAAAAGCAAAAAAATAAAAGGAGATAAAAATGAACGAACAAAATAAAGAAATAACAAGAAATAATCTAATACGGATTAAAGATGAAAAAGTTGTCGAAACACTTAATGAAATGTATGAGAAAACGAAAAATAATTATCAATCAAAAAACAAGTTTTTTAATGACATTATTAAACTGGGAATGCAAGTTTTACAAAAACAAGAAAAAGATAATTGGGCAATACAAAACGAAAAACAAACTTTACTTGACGCTATACATGAACACACTAAACGAATGAATTATTTTATAAAATTCAGCAAACCATTCATACAGACGACTTATGCTAATAGCGAAGTAAATCAGCAGTTAATGTGTGTGATTTTAAATTACTTTTTTAGTAAAATGGAGGTTTATGAAAAGAATAAGTTTCATCAAAATCTTGATTTGTTTAAGATTTTGCCGAAAAATTTTGAAGAAGAAAAATATAAATTAAAACATGATTATTTGAATGAAATTGAGTAAAAATCTGGTTGTTTTTTATAAAAAAATAACGAGCAGGATAAGGCTTTGACTCAAAATGTGCACACGCCATACTAAA
>CAMEKS010000035.1 GCA_945921465.1 uncultured Clostridia bacterium
GATTTTTGCGGTGAAATTTAGTGGTTAAAAAGTACTGTTTTTGTTTTACCAAGGTGGTGCTCTACCACTGAGCCACATTAGCATAAGCCAAAAATTTGGCGAATTTTTATTAAATTGAAAAGTGCTTGTTCAAAACTTACCAAGGCAGTGCTCTACCGCTGAGCCACAGTAGCACGGGTCAAATGCTTGACGATTTTTTGACTGTTTTTGATTGCAAATTTTATGTTTTTCTCTTGTTATGTAAATTGCATAAAAACAACTATTTGATATCAATATTTTGATATAACCTATGTATTATTACAAATTTTGAAGTATTAGTCAAGGGGAATTGGGATATTAATGTAAAATTGTTAAATTTTGGTATAAGATTAATGCAAAATATGCGAATATATTGATTGTTCTATATAGATAGTTATTAATTGTAGCGTGCGATAAGATTACAAAGAAAGTGATTAAAGAAAAAATTGATAAAGTTACAAGAAAAACATATTTTAGTTGGCTTAATTCCATTTAGTTTTTTGTCTAAAGTACAAAATAAAATGGTTATTATAGGTTGTATTAATTTGGTAAAAGCAAAATCGCAGTGATATAATTAACTGTAAGAGGAGAATTGTATGGAGAATATTGCAAAGTTAGATAAAAGAATAAAAGAAGATATAAAGTCATTTGACCGTAACAAGGATGAAGATGGCAGGTCTATAATCAATTTGACTATTTATGATGACTCGGAATTTTTGTCACAATTTTCTACTGACAATGAAGAAGTAATTAGTGAAGAAGTGGCAACATATATAGAGAACTCTGCATTCCCTATCAGCCCCAAAGATCCTATACATATAAAAATATCTAGTGACAAGATAGGCGGTGAGAAGCAAGACAGATATATCAAGGCTATTAATAATTATTACTTTAACAAACTTTGTGATCTATATAGGGAATTAAAAAACAATTCAATTATATCCCTAGTTCTAGCGGTGGCAGGGGTGTTGGTGTTAATAGGTCAATTCTTGTTGGCAAGTGTGTTAGACAGTCTAATTGTTATAGAAATTATAAACATAATGGCATGGGTGTTTTTGTGGGAGGCATGCGACCAATTTTTTATAGAAAGGCGTAAATTAAAATTAAAAATATTTAGATATATTAACATTATGAATGCAAAATTGTCATTTTATCCATTAATGAATACAGGAGAATTAAGAAATAATACAACTAGCATTGTGTCAAATAAGCATAAAATAAAATAATTAGTTAAATTAAATATATATTTTGTATAGTTTTTCATAATATTGTTTCACAAAATAAGTGATTATAAACTTTATACAAAATTGAATATTCTTATACTTTTAATATAGGCCAATTTGGTTCGGTTCTGTTATATTCCAATAAAGAATGATGTGAATAAATATACAATAAAATAGATCGAGAGATGAATTGTTGTTGCTAACAGTTATTGGATAAATATTATTTAATATTTGGTGATACTATAATATTATTATTTATTAATATAATTTTTGCAATTAACTAGTTTACATTGTTAGTAATTGGATATAATTAGTTGTATGAGTGAGATAGTTAAGCTGCTAATATTTTCGACAATTTCGGTTTTGTATCTATTTATTGTATCCAAGTTGCTGGGAAAGAAACAAATTGCCCAATTAGAATTTGTGGATTATGTATTAGGCATATCCATAGGCTCAGTTGCTGCAGAAATGGCGACAGATATTAATGATAAACCATTCTACTATTACATTATAGCCATTACGATATTCTTTTTATTCGATATCATTGTGTCATATCTGGGCAGAAAAGGTCCTTGTCTAAAGCACTTTTTTAAGGGTAGGCCCGAGACAATAATATATAATGGCCAAATTCAGTACAAAGCATTGAAGAAAAGTAAACTAGATATGAATGACGTTTTGGCTTTGTGCAGAGAGCAAGGATATTTTGATATTAATGACATCGCATTTGCGGTATTTGAGACCAATGGTGCACTTAGCGTAATGCCCAAAGGCGAGAAAAGACCAGTGATAATATCCGATATAGATGGCGGAGATAAATCGCCGGCCGAATTGCCAATTTATCTTATAATAGATGGTCGAATATCTTATAGTTCGCTAACAGAATTGAAGAAAGATGAAAAGTGGCTAATGAAAAAAGCAAAGTTGACAAATAAAATGCTTAAGCAAGTTTTATTTGCGTCTTATAACAAAGATAAAGAATCAATATATATAGAATTTAAGAAATAATTATACAAAAAAATGAATAATTATCAAATGCAAAACAGGTTAAGTTTTGAAGTGACCGCAATGTGTTCATTTCAATACTTAGCTTGTTTTTGTAATGATAAACCAAAAGTAAAGTGATGCCTATTACATTATATATTAATTGACAAGTAATCAAGATAATATATGATTATATGAAAGGAATATAAATATCTTCAAATAATATATTCTTTGTTAAAATGTGTGTAAACAAATGAAAAAACTGGAAAAATAAATGATATTATGTTAAAATATAATAAGGAATTGTGAGGGGAAACATGGATAAAATGTCAAATATAAAAATAGATACATTGCAAAAAGGTGCTATTGGTAAAGATTTCTGTATGTCAAAGATGTTTGGCAGATTAGACCTTAGACAATTGTGTGGATGTAATGTTACTTCTATTGTAGACGGCAAACGAATAGAATTTGAACCCGTTAAGAATATGGTACATAGGGCAGATATGAAATTTAGTCAAGAAGTTTTGGACCAATTGTATAATGCACCTAAATATATAGTGACAAGTATGGATGTAATATCATCGGGCAAGATTAGTAAGCATAATATTGAGGCTAGTAGGGATGGAGTAGATAACGATAATGTTGTTATTGATACATATATGGGTGGTAATTTGCCAGATTATATGGTATATGAGCGCTATGAAAAAGGCAATACAGATGTACATAACAAGGGTGTGTTCTATTTAATGTCGGAAATTGAAGGCACTGTACAACTATTTGCGGTTAATGTGCTTTCTTCGGGGCACTCTGGCAAATCAGTTAGTTTGATGTATTTGCCTAATGGTGATATGGAAAGAGCAATTTTGTTAGAGCGAGTTTGTTATCATGGTAAGCAAGGCAATGAACATATAGGAGAAACTGGCGATCATATAGGTAGAACTGATGTGCATTTGCATCGAACTGATGAGGCGTTTATTGATAGGGTGGTAGATGGCCGTTTCTCATATCCTCGCAAAATTAAAGAATTAAATTCTCCTACATCATATTGTATATCCAAAGATGTTTTGCCAGACGAAGCCAATATTTCAAGAATGGTTGACTATGCTATGAGCAAAATGCATATAGATGGATTATTGCCGCATCTTCAACTTGACACCAGAACTAATGTGTCAGGGGCTGTAGCTAGCGCAATAGATCAAGCAATATGTTACAAAGACTAGAGTACTATTAGATTATTTTGTTGTATACAAATTGATAGAAAGCGATTGTTAACTATCAAAGTAGTACAATGTGATTATCTATAATTCGAATCAAGCATATATAGATTTTATAGAATTTATAACAAAACTTACTAAAAATATACGATTATTTGATAAAACAATTATTGATTGATATCTAATAATGTTTCTAGTGGATACTATAGGTAAAAAATCACAAGGTTATAATGCGACAAAACTTTGTAAATTATTATCTCATGTTAAATTATCATTTTGCGCTGCCCTAAAAACTTAATTAACAAAGGAATAGGTGGGATAAGAATCTCGTAGAAGAAATGGAATAATCAGGCATATAGCAAAAGGTTGGTAATCAGCAAATAATATAAGTAGTAAAATCAACGATGTGGCCAAGGTTAGTAGTGCTAACATTGCTGAAGAATGTAAATCATTAATGATCAACTATTATAGATTTTCAGGTAATTTAATAAATTACAATAAAAACAATATAAATTGCAAGGAAAGATAATAAGGATATTTAATGAAAAAAATTACTATAGGTATAGAAGGAATGAGTTGTGCTGCTTGTTCTAATTCTATTGAAAAGTATTTGAATAAACAAAATGGAATAATTAATGCCAATGTTAATCTTGTGATGGCAAACGCAACCATTGAGTATAATGAACTCATTCTAAATCAGAAACAAATTGATGTTTTTGTTAAAAATTGTGGATACAAAAGCACTGGACCATATAAAATAGTAGATGAAAATAAAAAGATCAAAAATCAAAAGAATTGGCTTATTTCTTTTGGTGTTTTGACTGTGATTTTGCTTTATATTTCTATGGGTATGATGATTGGTTTGCCACTTCCCGATTTTCTAAATATGCACAAACACAGTCTTGCTTATGCTATCACATTATTAGTTATAACTATCCCATTTTTAATTTATGGTATAGATATTTTTAGAAATGGAATTAAAGCATTGTGTCATAAGGCTCCGAATATGGATACTCTTGTTACTATCGGAGTCTTAAGCAGTCTTGGATATAGCATTTTTGCATTAGTTATGATTATTCTAGGTCAGCATATTTATGTTGAAAGTTTATATTTTGAAAGTTGCTCCGTAATTATATACTTTATTAAACTTGGAAGATTTATTGACAAAGCCAGCAAAAATAAAACCAAACAAGCTATAAATGAATTAGTGCACTATCATAAATTATATATGTTAATTTAATTCAAAACCAATCTTTACTAAATAACGCAAAACGAACCCTGAAAACAACTCAGGGTTCGTTTTGTTCTTGTATGGTGCACCATAAGGGAGTCGAACCCCTAACCTTCGGTTCCGTAGACCGACGCTCTATCCAATTGCGCTAATGGTGCATATTAAATGCTACTTAAAATAGGCTATAATGTGTATTATGTGGCGTAAAAAGAAATAGATTTTGCATTATTACTATGCCCAAAAGTCGCGGTTAGCCAATAGCATATACTGACCCTAGACTCTTACCATACTTTTTACGAAGTAGAGTATAACGCAAAAATTATGTTATGTCAATGTTTTTAATTTGATTATTTGCTTTTTTTGATTTTGGCAAGGTATTAAAATGTTGTACAATAAGTAAAATATAATCGGACTTTTGCATAATTAAATATAATTTATTGTTGTGTGATTAGATTTGTTGGCAAAAGGAGGAAAGCGTATGGGACTTTTTAGAAAAAAGAATAAACAAAAAAAGAAGTTTACAACTGATACATTAGTTAAGATATTGATGCCGTTATTCCTTCTTGGGCTGATTGTATATTTTGGATATACAGTGCTGCAAGATTACAAAGATATTTCTAATGAATATTCGGAATTAGTGTCAGAACTTAGCAAAGTTGTGGATGAAGAGTTGCTTTTGACTGATAATGCTATTATGATATCTGACAAGACAACAATGATAGAGAAAATCAAAGCAACCGGTTTGTCTGATATATTGATAAACGAAGAGGTATCTGGAAATATATATACCAATACAAGCCTATTTGAACTGACTGCAAGCCTGGATATGACAGATTGCGAGTGGGGAGTGCTGTCAGAGATAATTCTTAATTATACTAATTATCGAGATGGGCTTGACTTAAAAGAGTTATCTATTACTCAAACAGTTAGCGGCAGGTACAAGATTTATGCAGTGGGCTTGTTAGATGTGAGCAACATAACCAAAGAGATAAAAGGGTTGGAGAGTATAACGAAACTATATGTTAGCAGCAGTGCATATATAGAGTTGGTAGATGGTGAATTAAAATATACTGAATGTACTTCTAGGGTTAATATGTTAGATGATAACTACAACGCCCAGATATGTAGGATACTTAATGCATCATATTTGGTGGGGACGGACGATAGCGTATTGATACCACAAATTGTGCAATTTTTTAATGACTTTGCGGCAAAGACTATGTCAACACCTAGCCTTGGACTGCATAATATACTAATGAATTTGGAGGCATAAAAAACGATGGGTTATAGCAAAAAAAAGGTAAAAAAATCGTTAAAGAAAATATCAAAAAATAAAACATTGCTAAGTATAATAATAGCTATTTTATTAATTATAGCAATAACCATAATGGTTGTATATTTTGCCTTTCCTGATACATATAGCAAATATCGAGATATGCTATTTGGTGGCGTCGCTGGTGACTATTCTGCCAGTGTGGGTAAGGTAGAACTGGCAGAAAGTGACTTAAGCATACATTACTTGCAATTGGGTAATGAATATTGTGGAGATTCGGCGTTAATCAAGAACGGAAACATTGAGGTATTAATAGATGCAGGATCTAGAACCAACAGTATAGAAACAATATCAGCATACATAGACTCTTATTGTACTGACGGAGTGTTAGAATATGTTATCGTTACTCATGCAGATGAGGACCATATTGCATGCTTTGGTGGCACTACTGGTGCAGAATATCGAACTATTTTCGATAGATATGTAGTAGAGGTAATTATTGACTTTCCTTTAACCAATGCCACGACTCAATTATATCAAAGATATGTGGCAGAACGAGATGCGGAAGTGACACTAGGTGCAAAGCACTATACAGCACTGCAGTGTTGGAATAATGAGGGCGATGCCAAGAGAAACATTGACTTGGGAGATGGCGTAAGCCTTAATATATTGTACAATTATTACTATGAGCATACAACCAGCAACGAAAATAATTATTCGGTTTGTTGTATGGTTACAGATGGAGACAAAAACTTCTTATTTACTGGGGATCTAGAGAGTAAGGGCGAAGAATATCTGGTTCAATACAATAATCTGCCCAAAGTCACCGCGTTTAAGGCAGGGCATCATGGCAGTGAGACATCCAATAATGACGTATTAATAGATGTAATTAAGCCAGAAATAGTATGCATAAATACGGTAATGGGTACACTAAAATATTCCAAAGATATAACCAAAATATTTCCAGCACAGCGAGTGTGTCGTACATTCGAAAAATATACCAATAATATATATGTAACGTCTATGTATGACAGTGCTACAGATACTTATGGTATGTATAACGGCAATATAGTGCTGGTCAGCAACACAGATGGCGTTAGGGTTGTATGCTCTAACCACACCAAGAAATTAAATGAAAGTACCTGGTATCAAGCCAACCGTCAAGCAGCGTAATTATGCTAAATGTATATTTTAAGGATAATAATGCCAATCATTGTAGATAAAATATGTATCTAGTGGTTGGCTTTTTGCTTAACTTTTGCTTGCTTTTGGGGGATAATTAGGTTAAAATGTTATAGATATATATTGATACTAGAAAAGGAAGAAACAATGGAGCCATTTGTTCATTTGCATTTACATACCGAATATAGTTTGCTAGATGGTGCGGCACGAATTGACAAACTGGTCGGTATGTGCAAGGATATGAATATGCCAGCCTGTGCCATAACCGATCACGGCAATATGTACGGTGCAGTTACTTTCTATGATGCGTGCAAAAAAGCGGGAATAAAGCCGATTTTTGGTTGCGAATTCTATGTGGTTAATGATCTTACGGTCAAGCAAGGGCGTAGCAAAAATTCACACTTAATATGTTTAGCAAAGAATAGAACGGGCTATCTAAATCTCTGCAAACTTAACACAATTGCGTTTCGAGATGGCTACTATTTTGGCAAAGGCAGAATAGATTATAACGCATTAAGGGAACACTCCGAAGGTGTGATAGTGCTATCTGCTTGCATTGCGGGAGATATCCCTAGATATATACTTGCCAGAGAGTATGATAAGGCCGAAGAATTGATCCAATTCTTCGTAGACACTTTTGGCGAAGATTTCTATCTAGAAATTCAGAATCATAATTTACCAGAAGAAAAAGAAGTAAATATTAAGCTTCACGAATATGCCAAGAAATACAATATCAAAATGGTCGCAACCAACGACGTACATTATTTGACTAGAGAAGATGCTCTGACTCAAGACGTATTGATGTGTGTGCAGATGGGTAAAACTTTGGACGATCCCAATAGATTGAAATTTACTGGAGATGAATTTTTCTTAAAATCTTATGAAGAAATGGCTCAAGCATTTCCTAACGACATTGATGCATTGAAGACGACGCTAGAGATTGCTGAAAAATGTAATTATTCGTTTGAAGAAGATCATATTGACAAAAATATATATATGTTTCCGCCATTTCAAGCCCCCAATGGAATGGATAACAAAGATTATCTAAGACAATTGGTAGAAGAAGGGCTGGTTAGGCGTTATGGCGTGGTGACCGATGTAATTAGAGAACGTGTTGAGCGAGAACTTGGTGTAATTATTAAACAAGGATTTGCACAATACTTCCTAACAGTATGGGACTATATATTCGCCGCTAAGCGTATGGGAGTGCCAGTCGGACCTGGTCGTGGTTCTGGTGCTGGTTCAGTGGTGGCGTATGCCATAGGTATTACTAATATTGACCCATTTAAGTTCGATTTGCTTTTCGAGCGTTTCCTTCATACAGAGCGTGTTACTGCACCCGATTTTGATGTAGATTTTGCTGATGATCGCAGGCAAGATGTTATTAATTATGTCGCAGACAAATATGGCAGAGACAAGGTAGTCAAGATTGTTACATTTGGTACAATGGCAGCCAAGAATGCCATCAAAGACGTAGGACGTGTGCTTAATGTCCCATATTCCGAAATGGATATGGTGACCAAGATTATCCCAGAGCTATCTGCTAAACACCACGATGTTATTGCCAAGTCATTTGGCTTTATGGGGACTCCTAAGGAGACTGACAAAGAATATGGTATGTACCCTGTGCCAGACCTAGTAAATATGTATAATACCAATCCTAATGTCAAGAGGGTGGTAGATATTGCTATGAAGTTAGAGGGTATGCCAAGGCAGTGTTCTACCCATGCATGTGGTGTGGTTATTGGATGTGATAGCCTAGAGAAATTTATGCCTCTATCCCGTAATGGTGATGACCTAACCACTCAGTATTCTATGACAGATATAGAGAGATTAGGGCACCTTAAGATGGACTTCTTGGGGTTAAGAAACCTTAATGATATTCAGACTTGTATCAAATATGTTAAAGAAAATCATGGGGTTGAAATCGACTTTGATAAACTAGGTTATGACGATCCTACTGTGTACAAAATGATATCTACAGGCAACACCAAGGCAGTGTTCCAGATAGAAAGTGCAGGCTTTAGAAAGTTTATGAAAGAACTGCAGCCAACTTCGATAGAAGATATCACTGCAGGTGTGTCGTTGTATAGACCAGGACCTATGGATAGCATTCCTAGATATGTGCATAACAAGCATCATCCAGAAGAAGTAAAATATGATCACCCAATACTAGAACCTATCCTTAATGTTACATATGGATGTATCGTGTACCAAGAGCAAGTAATGAGAATAGTACAAGATATGGCAGGGTACACACTAGGTCAAGCCGATATGGTAAGACGTATGATGGGTAAGAAAAAATTAGAGGCTATGAAGGCAGAGAAAGCAGTTTTCTTGTATGGCAAGCCTGCCGAAAATGGCAAGCCTGCAATAGATGGTGCTATCAAGCGTGGAGTTCCAGAAGATATAGCAAGCAAGATTTGGGGCGAGATGGAAAGCTTTGCGTCATATGCGTTTAACAAATCACATGCTGCGGCATATAGTATAATTACTTACGAGACGGCTTACCTTAAGACTTATTACGAGCCTGAGTTTCTGACATCGGTGCTTAATAACCGAATAACAAACTCTGACGAAATAAAAAACTATGTTACATATGCCAGGGAAGAGAAGATTCCTGTGCTGCCACCAGATATTAACAAATCCGTAACGTACTTCAGTTGTAGAGACAATGCTATCCGATTCGGCATAGCAGCATTGAAGAATGTAGGAATCGGAGTGGTAGATAGCATTATTGCAGAGAGGGAGAAAAATGGTGATTTCACCTCGCTAGAGAATTTCATAGAGCGTATGGAGTCTCAAGCACTGAATAAGCGTTGTATAGAGTCGCTAATACTTAGTGGCGCATTCGATTGCTTTGGATTGTATCGTAGTCAGATGATGCAAATGTATCCTATGATAATAGACAAGGTGATTGGTGATCGCAAGAAAGCAGCAAGCGGACAAATAGGCTTTTTTGACACTATCCTTAAGGATGATGTCACAAACACGGTAACTGTTCCCAATATCCCCGAGTTTGACAGTCAGACCAAATTGAAATTAGAGAAAGAAGTGGTTGGTATATATATCTCAGGACATCCTCTGGATAAATTTGCGTCGATATTTGCGAATTTTTCGCTTACATCGGATATGATACAGCAGAATACCGATACCGATGGCGCTGATGAAGAAGGCAATGCTGTCGAGGATGATGAAGTAGCAGATGCAGGTATTAGTGACGGAATGGCTGTTACTTGTGGGGGCATTATTGTCGACGTTAAGAAATTAGTATCCAAACGTAACGGCAAGGAGTTGGCATTTATAACTATAGAAGATCTGTATGGTCAGATTGAATGTGTCCTATTCAATAATGTGTATGTTAAGTATAAGGATATGTTGGTTAAGGATGCGACTGTCAAAGTAACCGGCAAGATAAGTATGCGAGATGGTCAAGCGCCTAGTGTTGCGGTAGAGAGATTGGAGCCAATTAATGTGGTAGAGCGTGTAGAGATGCCTGAGAAAGTGCAGACTCTATATCTTAGATTTGATACAACCGATGACGAATTGAAGAGTGAAGTAATAGACGTACTGAAGTCTTATCATGGCAAGTCGGAAGTCGTAATTAAATGCAGTATAACTGGTCAGATATACAAGTTAAATATCAAAGTAGACCTTAATAGTTTTGTTATTCCTGAATTAAAGGTTATAATAGGGGAAGACAACGTTAAGACGAGGTAGTAGGAAAATGAGAATAGCAATTTTATGTAGCGGTGGAGATAGTCAAGGAATGAATATATGTATCAAATCATTTGTCAATACTTGCTCTACTCACGGGATTATACCTATTGGCATTAGGCGAGGATATCAGGGATTGATAGAGAATGATATGACGTTTCTAGACGAGTCTATGGTCGAGAATATTCAAGGACTTGGCGGTACCATCCTTAAGGTTAGTCGCAGTGCCGAATTTCAGACTAGTGCAGGCTTAGACAAAGCAGTGAGAAATTTACAGAAAAATCAGATTGATGCGCTAGTGGTTATTGGAGGCAATGGTTCATTTGCAGGTGCTGTCAATTTGGCTGCGCGCGGTGTTAAGATTATCGCTATCCCTGGCACTATAGACAACGACTTGTATTATACTGAGAAAACATTAGGTTTTGATACAGCAGTTAACAATGCAGTTCATTCGATAGACGATATGATGCAGACTATGGATGCTAATAATCGTGGAATGGTTGTTACTGTAATGGGTAGAAATTGTGGAGATATCGCTCTATATACTGCTGTTGGCACAATGGCTAATGCATTGGCAACCAAAGAATTAGGGACGAGCATAGA
>CAMEKS010000036.1 GCA_945921465.1 uncultured Clostridia bacterium
GCTCTACCAGTACCCTTTTGTCTCCAAGGCTTCTTAGCATGTCCTCTTACTTCAGATCTAGTAAGAGTGCTCTTAGTGCCTTGTCTATTGTTTGCCAAATAAGCAACGATTACTTGGTGAATTAATGCTTCGTTGTATTCTGCGCCAAACACTTCTTTCTTAAGAGAAATAGTATCGCCGCTCTCTTCACCTAGCATATTGTATATTTTAACACTTGCCATAGCTGCCTCCTTATGCGTTTACCTTTACAGCATTTTTGATAGATACTAGACTGCCCTTAGGACCAGGAATAGCACCCTTGATTAGTAGAATATTTCTCTCGGCATCTACTTTAACAACTTTTAGATTTTGGATAGTAACTGTCTCGCTACCCCATCTGCCAGCCATCTTCTTACCCTTGAAAACTTTTGCAGGGAATGTGTTAGCACCGATAGAACCAACGTGTCTGTGAACAGGACCGTTACCGTGAGTCATTCGATGTCTTTGGAAATTCCATTTCTTGATTGTTCCAGTGTATCCATGACCTTTGGAAGTACCAGTAACGCCAACAATGTCTCCTTCTTCGAATTGACTAACAGTGATCTCATCACCTAGATTGTATGTACCATCTAGCTTAAATTCTTTCAAATATTTCTTAGCAGAAACATTTGCCTTTTGCAATTGTCCTAGCATTGGCTTGTTGATAGCGTTTTCTTTAACGTCGCCATAAGCCAACTGAATAGCATCATAGCCATCATTCTTAACAGTCTTTACTTGTGTAACATAGCAAGGACCAGCCTCAACTACTGTAACAGGAACAACTAAGCCATCACTGCCAAATATTTGAGTCATACCAAGTTTTTTACCTAAAATTGCTTTCTTCATAATATCTATATCCTCCTACAATAATTAAAGTTTGATATTGATATCCACCCCTGCAGGCAAGTCAATCTTCATCAAAGCATCAACGGCTTTGGCAGAAGGACTATAGATATCAATTATCCTCTTATGTGTTCTCATTTCAAATTGCTCACGACTATCTTTGTACTTGTGTGGTGAACGAATAATTGTAACTACCTCTTTCTCAGTTGGTAGTGGGATTGGACCACTAATCTTAGCGCCAAATCTCAATGCAGTATCAGCAATTCTCTTAGATGCTACATCAATTAGGCTGTGGTCAAATGCTTTTAATTTAACTCTAATTTTTTGTGTTGCCATTAATTTTTCTCCTTAAAAATGTTATTTTGATAAATTAATTTGCCTAAATTCTTTTGATTCATTTAATCATATGTATATTTATTAAAACACTGCTCCGGGTGTATCAAAGCTATATCTTAAAAAAAATTGCTGTAAGATATACTGATCAAATGAGAATTTAGTCGCTTGCAATCCAGTGCAAACACTTATAAACTTGAGCACAAACTATCTTGTTTTTTGGCATAAACAAGTAACCTTGCACACAAGGAAACATTTTACAGCTTTTCTAGTTTATCTCAAAAATCGCACCTTGTCAATGCTTTTTCTTAACTTTTTACATTTTTTACAACTTTTTTCATTAAGCCAAGAGTTATACATTTTTATATTGATTTCTATAAAAGCACTATACTATTTCAGCCATCAATTTTTGACCAAAACAAAACCATATATTAATTATGTTTTTTAACTAATATAACTATATTATATAATATATATAGGACAAAAGCAAGCCTTTTCTTAAAATTTGTTATAGTTTAATTAATTATTTTTAATAAAATGGCTATATTTAGTCATTTTTATAAATACAAAAGTGAGTTACACAATTCATTTATATACAATTTTTTAACAAATATCGATTGTTGTCTATACAACCCAATATTCCTTAATCTCAGACACTGATTAATATGCCTACAATTACAAATTGTTATAGACTCATTAAAAATTATTAATAATAAAATGTTTTTGCGAAATACTTAGTTGTTTTTTAAGCACAAATTATTAATCCTACATTTCTGATAATATTTGTTATTTTTATTTACAAAAAAACAAGAAATGTGCTAATCAGCAACATTTCTTGCCTATTATATATTATCTTAACACTTCTAATGCAGTTACAGCAGCAATTGCACCATCTGCAGTAGCAGTCACTATTTGCCTTAGTTTCTTATGTCTAATATCCCCTGCTGCATATACGCCTCGTATATTAGTCCGCATATCCTCATCAGTAACGATGTAGCCATTATCATCCAGATTTAATTTGTCTGACAATAGATTAGTATCTGCTTTCCTGCCTATTGCAACGAAAACTGCAGATACTGGGATGCCCCGCTCAGTCTTGTCTATTTTATTTTGAACTACCACACCATTTACTTTGTCATCACCTTCTAATTTGATCACGGTAGAATTATAGACAAATTCCAACTTGCCCATTTGCTCTAATTCGTGCAATTTGCCTAGAGTACACTCATCTCCTCTAAATGCATCTCGCCTATGGATTAGATAGATTTTGTTAACAATATTAGCTAGATATAAGCAATCTTCAAAACTAGTATTGCCACCTCCAACAACTGCCACATCTTTATCTCGAAAGAAATTTCCGTCGCAAGTTGCGCAATAAGACAACCCCCTACCTACAAATCTTTTCTCGTTATCTACCTCTAATTGCCTAGCACTTACACCCATACACAATATAACCGCTTTGGCGGTATATTCTGATTTGTATGTTCTAATGGTCTTCAGATCTCCATCTAACTTATATTCTTGCACATCCGAATAGACTACATCCATTCCTAATTTTTTGGCTTGGTTGAACATCCTTTTAGACAACTCCTGCCCATCTATAGCCTCAAAGCCAGGATAATTCTCTATATTAGTAGTTATCGCTACTTGGCCACCGGCTACAAATCTTTCAATTAACAGCACACTTTTTCTTGCTCTTAATGCATATATCGCCGCAGTCAATCCAGCAGGACCTCCACCGACAACAATAATGTCATAATAATTATCCATTTTTCCCTCCATCTAATTAACAAATATATCATATCAAATAGTTTACCCACGACAAAATATAATTAACCAGTTTATTTTTTTATTTGATCTATTAGCCTAATTCAATTTATATTTAGTTTGCCAAATTATTAATTACAATAATTACTATATTGCCTAACTAGTTATTATCATTACTATCATATCTATAGCATTATTGGGCGTTGTTTGACTCGTTTTTATCTTATAATCAAGTGCTATGCAAAGGTCACAAATCTCTTTTAATTTCTTAGGTTTGAACAATTTTAATTGTTGCATAGATTTAGTTACAGCATACTCTTTAATTCCAAATAAATTTGCATATTCCGCAACAGTCAATTTTGCAATCGACATATGTAATAATCTACGGAAATGCGAATATATGAGTGCAAGTAGGCCTGTATATCCACCCTTCTTGCTTTTTAGATCACCCAGGATTTCATACACCTTGTCCATTTTCTTGTATGCCAAAGCTTCAGTCAATTCATATATTTTATATACAGGTGTTTTAGGAACCATAGCAGATACATCGTCTTCACTAATTTTATCAGTGCAGTAATTGGCAAGTTTACTAATTTCATTTATCGAAGTCATTAGATCGTAATTAGTGTATTCTAATATCAATCTTGCTGCCGACGAAGTTATTGTTTTATCTAATTTCTTTGCCTCCAATTCTAACAATTTAATTGCCACATCATTGCTTAATTCATTGCAGTCTACTATGCAAAATGTACAAAAATCAATTCCTTTAGGCAATTCTTCCATATCTCCAATATTTATTACTAAGATAGATGTATCATTGTTGCCGCTTAAATATTTCGCTAAAGTATCCACATTACGCAATTTAATGCCTTTTAGTGACACATCCATATAGACCATTTTCCTATCAGACATAACTGGAGGTGTATTAAGAGCTGCTACTACATTATCACAATCTATATCCAAGTCAGAAATTTTGATAGTATTCAACTCTGGCAGTTCTATTTCTGCCATAGACTCAATTAATCCAACTGCCCGCTTCTGCAGATAAATATCTCTACCCTTGATTAAGTATCTACTTTCGATCCTTTGCTTTAAGCACTTCTTTAATTCTTCAAATTTCATCCCAGTCCCTCCATTATATAATAGTTATTGTCTTTTAATATTCTTGCATAAATACTTTTGTCATTGTTGCTAGAACAAATTATCTCGTCACAACTAATTCCATAGTCTGTTAAGTTAGGCGCCTCAGGAATAATTATACAATCAAATACATTTGGATAATTTGTTAAAATATAGGATAAATCTTTCGAATCCCAATTACTAGATGAATAAGCCGCATTGAATATATCAGTATAGAGATTAACAAATGATAACTCCCCTATATAATTGTAACACAATTCTATCACAAAGTCGCCAAAAGTTAGCGGTTCAGAAAAATAAACCACTTTACTTTTTACATTAATTAAACTATTATATTCTCTCATACACTCAGGAATATATACAGTACTTAATCCAATATCATTACAATAATTAGACACTTTGTGTATGTTATTAGGCGTTATGTCATAAAGAATAGCACTGTCAATATGAGTGCGCATATCATTAACATATTTATAAGTATATTTATTTGGACTACCCACTAATATATTCTCTTGAGCATTAAACACGATTGTATTATAATTGCCATAACTATTAATTACCGCCAAACTATTATTTAAGTTGACAGGTAATAATCCGATTACAGTCAACAAAACTATCACGGCACTTATGATTCCTGCCACGAAAGATTTGGTGGTTATAGATGCCATAAAATATTTAAGCACTAATGCAAGCAAAATCAAAAATGCAACAACCAAGTAACCTATTCTAAAACATCTAACTACACCAAAAGGAATCGAATCAAACAACTCAACTATTCTAACTAGTACTTGTAAAGCAATATCACTAAGTGATAAAACAAAACTAAGAAATGGAAAAAGAGCTATTAGCATTGTATAAAAAGAAAGCGTGAACACCACACCGAATAATGGCACTATAATTACATTAGCAAAGATAGATAGCCAAGATGCCTCACCAAAAGTGTTAATTAGCACTGGCATAATCATAATATTTACACATATCGAAATGGCAAATGGAGTTGCCAGCCACCTAGGTAACTTAACATAGTCTGTTATTTCTAATAACTTAGGAACCAAAGTGATTATTGCAAAAACGCAAAGAAATGATAATTGAAAACCTACCTCAAATATTTGATAAGGCATTAATAATAGAATCACAATTCCTGCCAAACTAATTGAATTAAGAATGTCATATTTCTTGCCCAATATTTTGGATATCAGCAACACCATAGCCATTATAGAAGCTCTAATGACAGAAACCCCAAATCCACACAGATATCCATAAAAAAGCAAAAATATTGATACAACACTTATGATCGAAATAGAAGTACTTTTGTATCCCCAACCAAATTTTTTCGATAGCCATTTGATTATACCGTATACCAAAGCTACGAGTATGCCAACATGCAAGCCAGATACACATAATAAATGAATTACGCCGACTCCACGAAATACGGATACAATGTCATTAGGTAATGTACTTTTGTCACCAAATATCATACTATATGTCAATTCTGCATTATCTTTTGACATATTCTCAAGCAAAATAGATTTAAAATGTTCTATGATGGCAAATCTGGGTGCGTAGAATTTTTGATACAAATTATGCGAATTTGATTTTTGTAACGAACTATTATCCTTAATAGTCACATTGTACAAATAAGACTTAGATGTTGCATATAGATCACTCTCCCCCGAATCAATTGTAGATGCAACATCGCCATCAAATATTATCCCATCACCTATAGTCAAATTACTTGCACTATACAATGTCAAAAATATTGTTCCTTTACCTATAAGCGACACATTATCTATTGTAATATTGTCTAATACTAATTGAGTAGAATAATCATATTCTTTTATGTCTACAATAGTTGCTACTATTTCGCCGCTTCCATTATACCCTTCTCTCTTTTCCTGCAAATTAACATAAGGACAAAATATAGCAACCCCTATTATAATCGCAATAACAAACGTTAATACATTTTTGTAATTTCTTGATACAATATCTACAAAAGAATTATTGGGATAATGATATTTCTTATTAATAAAATATATAATGGTTGCAAACATAAGCACAACACTTAATACAGAGGCAACCGTCCAAAATATCCATGTTGACCTATTATAATACAATGATGAAAAAAGTCTATTGCAGAGCAATATCCCAATAATCAAGCCAACGAATATTACAAATAATATTCTGATATTAAAATACCTTTTTCTTTCTAAATAATTATCATCCATATTGGGCTGTTTAATCAGTGAACTATGTATACATAGACAAAATCTACATTTATTTTAATAACGATTAAAGTATATTACATTTAAGCGATATTTCCAAATTATATTAAATAATTTAGCCAACAATTTAGAGCACTTATATCTCCAACTGAATATGGTTTATATAAAAATTGATCTAATTGTTTCTTTCTCAAATATTTGCATATGTGCGATAATTATGTTATCAATAGATTACCAAAGTTATAAAATATCTCTCGAAATATCACTAAACATAGCTCCAAAACAATACCCATATAATAAAAAAACATATGACAGTATCATATGCTTTAATATATCATAATAATCTTAAGTTAACGTTCACCATAAATTTATTTGACTTGCTGCAAAGATATTATAGCAGCACACAAATAAATATTATTTGGTATATTCTCTATAGCAAAATAGCATATAACCGCAATCCATCTTAAATAGTTAATAATCTATTTTAACCTATCGAATTCAATTATGCATCCAAAATAAGCTATAATTCACTCATTTGCAATTACAGTACGTCAAAAAGTTGAAACTAAGATTGTATAAATTATTTAATATTATTCTAGTAAATAATTTTGTTGACTTCAGTCTGCCAAGCGTAGAATAAACTACAAAAAAAACAAACATCACAACTTGGATAAGTTTTTGATGTTTGTTTAGTTATTATATCATATATTTGTAATAAAGTAAAGCGTTTTGTAACAAATTCCACAAATTTGTTAATTTTTTACTATATTATTGACATTGCTTTTTCGCATTCGAAGCAGCTTATAAATTAACTATTAACAAAAAATACCACTAAATTTTAATTATGTAGCGGTATTTTAATAAAATCCTAAACTAATGAGTATTGCATTATTGATCTTTTGCATTTTATCTCCACCGACCTCCCCTATTTTATCTCGAAGACGCCTCTTGTCTATTGTTCGTAATTGTTCCAGAAGCACAACCGAATCTTTAGGCAAACCATAATCTTCGGCAGACAGCTCAATATGAGTAGGAATCTTCGCCTTGTTGATTTTGCTTGTAATAGCTGAAACAATTACTGTTGGACTATATTTATTGCCAACATCGTTTTGTATTATTAATACTGGCCTTACGCCTCCCTGCTCGCTACCCACGACAGGACTAAGATCGGCAAAAAACAAATCACCTCTTTTAATCTCAACCATTATGCATCCACTTTATATAATTGACATAGTCTATATTAAGCAGCCGAGTTATCTCTTCGCAGTCTTCAACCGAAAACTCAGGAAAATCTTTATAGAAATCCATAAATTGTTTCTCCATATCAGCTTTATTTATATTATGCAAATACAGTAGCAAATGTTGCGAAGCGCCACTTACATGCTTATTAAGATGATTAGCATATTCACTAAATTTATTCTTGTAATTAATATTTTTTTTCATAATATCCAATGTCTTTTTAATGGTTATGGGCTTATCTTGTATGTTTCGACAAAAAAATTAATAAAAGCTTTTTAAGTTGAGTCAAATAAAGCCCCATCCTACATTTAAGATGTGGCAAATAAATAAAATTATTTATATTTTCAAATCATTTTATATTTTTATTAAAATTTAATATACTACACTTCAGCAAAGTCAACTGTAATTTGTACTATGTATTCACATCAATATTTGTTTGGCCAATTTTGCACTGTAATTAATGATTAAGTACATTACTTCAGAAAAATAATAACACTAATAAACAATGCATATCGCAACAGTTATACTGTGTGAATCAGATATACTAATAGAGATATTTTTATACCCTAGTTTATCAAAAATTATTTTTGCTTTATCATTCAGTTTAATTATCGGCCTACCTAACTCGGTATAAGCTATTTCTATATCCTTTAGATCAATTCCTCTACCAATGCCAATACCAATAGCCTTTAGAAACGCTTCTTTGCAAGAATAATAACCTGCAAGCACTTGAGCAATATTGCTGGATTGTCTAATATATTTTTCTTCAGTTTTTGTAAAATATTTCGAGTAAAATACATCTTTGTCCGCAATTCGCTCCATCCTAGCAATATCTAAGATATCTATCCCAACATCCATATTAATTCTCCTTCAATATTTCTCTAACAACAGAGGTTATTTCGTCATAATCAAAACCTCGTGCAGCTAGAAATCTGAATAGTTTCTGCCTAGTTTTATCATCAGTAGGCTTATTTTTAATATATTTCATAGCAATAATTTTACAAGGGCTTTCCTCTTTTAGATCATCTAAATTATCCGCAAAATACTCGTCAATTAATTTTTGTGATATTCCTTTTTGTTTCAGTCCATTACGCAACCTACTACATCCATACTTGCCTTTGTATGTATTAACATATGCCTTGACATATTCTTCGTCGTCAATATATTTATATTCTTCTAACTTGTTTATGACATAATCTATTATGTTTTTGTCAAATTCTTTCTTGTTTAAGTAATCTCTTACCTGTTTTTTTGTCTTTAATGCAGAACTTATATATTTAACAGTTTTGTTTAATGCCAGCTCCTTTTCGCTAGACTCTATTACTTCTGATAATTTTTCATAAGATATTTCTTTACCTACTTTTAATCCACATTTGACACATATATCAATATATAGCCTAGTATAAAATTCATCATCTATATACAGATTTACCTTGGATTTATTATTTTTTTGTAGTTCTATTTTAGTTATTTGGGGCATTACTCCTCCCTCCTGATTACATCATCACTTCATCAATAATTTCTACACTATCCGATATATTCTTAATATCGTTCAGTATATTATCTTTGCATTGTATAGCAGCCTTAATACATAATTTTTTGTTAGCAATTTGGCTATAATCAATATCTAGTATTTTGATTTCAGAACCACGTTCTAGATTATATTTCTGATCTAAATTTATTACAATTTTACAAATCCAACACTTAACAATATTCTTAAATTTTGCAATTTCTAGTGTTTGACGAACTGTGTTAGCATAAGCCCTAACCAATCCACCAGCACCAAGTTTTATTCCGCCAAAATACCTAATTACTACTACCATCGCATTGCTTAAACCCTGCTTTTTCAACATCTCTAGCATGGGTTTTCCTGCAGTGCCAGATGGCTCTCCATCATCTGAGCACTTCTCTACTGCTGGGCTACTAAGCACGTATGCATAACATATATGCGTAGAATCCGAATATTGTTTGCGATACTTCTCTAAGTATGAATTTACTTCGCCTATATTAGACACGTAATCAACAAAACAGATAAATTTAGAACGTTTTATTTCATACTCTGCATAACTACATCCATCTATTGTTTTCATTAACATTTCCTCTCAGAGACATTCTAATATAAACATTTTTATTTGTCAAAATAATTCTATTATTAATACAACTAATTCAACACGCATTATTTTTTATGTTAATAAATCATTGGTTCGTTTGACCTGTATATACAACACCAACTATCAAAAGCTTAACAATCTAGTTATTTAAGGAATCAATTATATAATCTTTACACATTATTAATAGCTACAAAAAAATACTATCCAATTTTAGAAACAAACTAAAATTTGGATAGTATTTTTATTAATCTTATAGAATTGTCAAAATTTTTAACATTTTCTACATTAATCTTGCTTTATATGTTTTAATACTATTTCTTCAAATTAAAGAAAGCATTAATCCCTTGATACTCGCTAGCATTTGCCAATTCTTCTTCTATTCTTAGCAATTGATTATATTTTGCCACTCTATCAGTTCTAGAAGGCGCACCTGTCTTAATCTGCCCTGCATTAGTAGCAACTGCTATATCTGCTATAGTTGTATCTTCGGTCTCACCGCTCCTATGAGATGTAACAGCAGTATATCCAGCTCTATTAGCCATCTCTATAGCATTAAGAGTCTCGGTAAGAGTACCTATTTGGTTAACCTTGATCAATATAGAATTAGCGACGCCCATTGCTATACCCTTTTGCAATCTATCGGTATTTGTTACAAACAAGTCGTCACCTACCAATTGAATTTTGTCACCCAATTTCTCTGTCAACAACTTCCAAGCATCCCAGTCTTCTTCCGCTACACCATCTTCTAGAGATATAATAGGGTACTTATTTGCCATTTCTTCCCAGAAATCAACCATTTCATCACGAGTATAAAGTTTGTCAGTTTTCCAGAAGTAATAACATCCCTCTTTACCAATTTTCTTAGCCTCATCATACATCTCTGTTGCTGCAGCATCTATAGCAATACGGAAATCTTCGCCTGCTTTGTAGCCAGCTTTGCCAATTGCCTCCACTATTACCTGCAACGCTTCTTCATCACATTTCAAATTAGGCGCAAAGCCACCTTCATCGCCTACGGCAGTACTATAACCTTTAGATTTTAGTACAGCTTTTAGATTATGGAATACATCAGAACACCATCTCAAAGCTTCAGCAAAAGTCTTAGCACCAACTGGCATAATCATAAACTCTTGAACATTAACAGAGTTATCAGCATGCTTACCACCATTAAGAATATTCATCATAGGAACAGGTAATCTCTTAGCATTAACACCACCAATATAGTTGTAAAGAGGCATACCCAATGCAGCAGCTGCAGCTCTAGCACAAGCAAGGGACGCACCTAATATCGCATTAGCACCTAATCTACCCTTGTTAGGAGTACCATCTAATTCTATCATAGCTTTATCAATCGCTACTTGATCCAATACATTTAGACCAACTAAAAGGTCAGCTATCTCTGTGTTAACATTATTAACAGCAGTCTCTACCGATTTGCCCATATAATTATTTTTATCACCGTCACGCAATTCCACTGCCTCAAAAGACCCCGTACTAGCACCTGAAGGAACTGCCGCTCTACCTACATG
>CAMEKS010000037.1 GCA_945921465.1 uncultured Clostridia bacterium
CGTTTGATGTCGAAGCACCAATCAAAAAGTCTCCCACCGATTGAATAGGTGCACTATAGTCACCACCTCCTATAGTATAGGCAAGATGTTCGTAAACATATTGATACTCAAATCCGTCTAATACATCACCTTTGTCGTAATCAGATGGATCTACATTAACTAATAGAGCAGCATTGGCATTATCTAAATCTCTAGCATAATAACTCATTCCGTTAGTTACAACAGTCCCTGATTCGGAGCTACTGCCCACAACAACTCCACCTGGGCACATACAGAATGTAAAAACACTTCTGCCATTATCCAAATGCTCTGCCAATTTGTAATCTGCGGCAGGCAACCTATTATCGATCTTGCCATATTGTGCCAAATTGATATCGGACTGGTTTTGCTCTATCCTTACACCCATAGCGAATGGCTTTTGCTCCATCGCCACTTTCTTTGCTTTTAATAAGACAAAAGTATCCTTGGCGCTATGTCCTATTGCTAACACAACCAAATTAGTATCGATAATTTCTTCTCGCATTGTCTTGGTGTTGGTCACCCTAACGCCATTAATCTTGTTATTATTAATTATCAAGTCAGTTAACTTGGTGTTAAATCTGACTTCTCCACCCAAACGCACTATCTCTTGACGAATATTTTTGACTATAGTAGTTAAATTATCTGTCCCAATATGTGGTTTGGCCTTATAGAATATTTCTTTAGGTGCCCCTTGCTTTATAAACTCATTGATAACAGTTTTGCAATAATTATTATTTATATTAGAGTTTAATTTGCCGTCACTAAAAGTCCCTGCTCCACCTTCTCCAAAATGCACGTTGCTATATGGATTTAGTTTCCCTTCTTTCCAAAATGTATTTACAGCCAAGATTCTATCGTCTACCGATTCCCCCATTTCTATGACTATTGGTCGCAAATTTGCCTTTGCAAATTTAAGTGCAACAAACATACCAGATGGTCCAAAACCAACAACAACAGGTCTAAAGTTACAACCAATCTGCTCTGCCTCTACACCACTATAATCAATCTCTATTTCTTTACATTTATTAATCAATTGATTACTTTTAAGAAAATTGCAAGCAACGTTTATGTTATAAAACACGTCTGGTTTACGCCTTGCATCTAGGCTTTCCTTAACCAAAACAACGTCACAAATATTTGTTATGTCACAATGCATTTTTTTTGCAATTGCCTTAACAATATCTTTCGAATTATAACCAATCTCTACCCTTAAATTTTCTACCAGTTTCATATATTGTCTCCAACTATTTTGCCGCTTGTCCATGCCCACTGCAGATTATATCCACCACATACGCCGTCTACATCTATCACCTCGCCAGCGCAATATAATCCATCAATTTCGCGATATTGTAAGGAATTATCTAACATATGTAGATCTACGCCTCCACTATGAACTTGATTGTTATCGGACAATCCTGTCACAAACACTACATAATTCTTAATAATATTAACAATCTCATTAATCTTAATATCAGATATATCTGCAATAGCAGAATCGCAACTTATGCTAAGTTTATCCAAAATATTTTTTGCCAATGCTTTGTGTATCAAACCCTCTAAAATTGTTATCACTTTATAACAAGGATGATTAGATTGCATTTGCTTCAATCTATCCCAGATCCACTTAACTGTCTTACCTGGTAGAAAATCAATCAACACTTCGCCTTGCACAATATTATTTCTCGACAATGACGCAGATAAGTTAAAAATAACTATCCCACTAAGACCATTCTCCTTAAATAACACTTCGCCCACCTCGTCGAATAGTCCCATTCTTACCCTAACATTGTCTACCCTTACTCCTGCCAATCCTTTATTCTTGGCAGTATTTAGCCCAACAAGGCTTGGCTTAAATCCATTATATTTTACGCCAATACCGTCTAGTATATCTGCAGAATTACCACCAGTGGCTATCACTATTTTATTTGCCTCTATTTTCTCATTGCCATCAATTTCAAACAAATCTTCTCTCTTAACAATCCTATCAATTACATAATTCGTCTTGATGTCAATATTAATATGATTAGCTATTGATTCTAACAAAATATCTAAAACAGAAACTGCCGAATTAGACAATGGATATACTCGTCCCTCTTCGTCACTATACGTTGCTAACCCCATTTTGTCAAAAAATTTAATCGTGGCATAATTATCAAACTGCTTAAAATATTTCTCTACTAAGTCTATATTATAATATTTGGCTGAGATATTATTATTAGTTAAATTGCACCTGCCATTGCCAGTTGCCAAAATCTTCTTACCTACTCTATCAGACTTCTCTATTATTACTACTTTTTTATCTTGTGCAACATTAATTGCACAAAATAGTCCTGCTGCTCCTCCGCCTATTATTGCCACATCGTATTTCATTCTAACCCCCTTAGGTCAACCAATTTATTTGTGCCAAATTTCCTTCTTATAATATCTTCGCTAAGCAATTGAAAATAACAATGTTCAATTTTGTATCGCCTGATTCTATAACGATTATGTTTATCATCTTCTAAAACAACTCCCGAGGCATATTTGCATTTGCTACAGTCCCCGCCAAAAGCATTAATAAATGGACAATGACACCATGTCATCAGTGGGAAATGACCCATAGCATATACCGCACCAGAACCTTTCGAGAACTCTCCTGTCTCGATAGAATAAATATAATCAAGAACGCCCATACCTAGCAGTACATTTGCTGTAAATTTGTTGTGCACATTTAGTCCAGTACCTGCTATCACAGCAACTTCGCCAATGTATTTCAGTCCGCTATAATTATTAGCCACAACACCTATACCCTGTTCGGCAACAATTTCATCAATTATTTCAATTTCTTTGTCGGTAGATACAATAGGTAATTCTAAATAAAGTTTTTCTTTGCTATAACCTTGCTTCATTATAGAATTAATATAGTTGTCAACAACAGTTTTACTATAAATATTCGGCGCTATAATTACATTATAGCCTCTATACTCAACTGGGATTTTGACGCAATGCAAGCCATCCACAATCACATAATTTTGGCTACTTTTAGGCAAAATTGGCACATCTATATTCTCATTATCTCGCACTACTTTTGGCATAGCCATCTCGTAGATTCTGATGATTGTATCCTTCAATTCCGACACAACCTTGCGACGCAATTCGTTAATTTCTGATAGAGGTAAATATACATCTAACACATCTACTTGTACATCTTCTGCTACAAATGGCGTGTCATTCAACTTAGATAATTGTTCTATAATAGTATCAGTATTAGTTGCTTTGACAACAGGTTTTTCGGCAATCCTGTCACCAACTACTTCCACAGTTGTATTGCCATACTTAGCAATTAAAACAGGATAAGTACCGACACTTGCAGCAAAACGCAAATTAATTGGCAACTTCTTAATTTTTTCCATTAATTTATTTTCAGCCTCTGCTCTTTTAAGCAGATACACCTCTGAATCTACTTGAGGTCGATTTTTAGAAAAAATCTCGTACAAATTATTGCCAACAATATTGACATTACCCACACCAATACTGCACTCATCTTTGCCCTTAATCAGCTTAATAGCATCTCCTTGACCCAAAGAGGTACTGCTAGATATAACTATTCGATACAAATCCTTAAAATTAGCAACTTTGATTACTTTACCAATCAATTTCCCTTTGTGGCTATTGTCTTTGATATTGATAATATCGAAATTATCATATAGATAAGCTGTCTCATTAAAATCTCCACGAGAAAATATTGACTTAATTTTCTCCTGCTCTGCTTTATAATCTGACATATTATCATAGTAATAATTATTTAATATTTTCCTATAACTTCTTACCGCCTGAGCCACATAACTAGCCCGTTTCAATCGCCCTTCTATCTTAAGGCTACATACGCCGGCTTCCGCCAAATTATCTATTTCTTTCATCAATGACAAATCCCTTGGAGACATATAATAGCCTTGTCCAAATAATTTATCACCCCTGTATAATTTGTAAGGCAATCTACACAGTTGTAAACATTTTCCTCTATTACCACTATTCCCATTCTTGATTGCACTTAAGTAGCAATTGCCAGAAAAAGCAACACAAAGAGCACCTTGTACAAAATATTCTATCTCTAAATTAGTGTTATCAGCGATATCCTTAATATCTTGCAACTTGGTCTCTCTGGCTAATACAATCCTACTAAATCCCAAATGTTGTAGTATCTTAGCACCAGCCAAATTGTGAACACCCATCTGTGTACTAGCGTGTAAAACTATGCCTCTGTATTTATTCTTCAACAACATAGCCATCCCTAAGTCTTGGATAATAAATGCATCTACTTTTGCTGCAACTGCACTATCTACCAATCTTAAAAAATCTTCTACTTCATCATCTTTGATAAGTGTATTAATAGTTAGGTATATTTTAACTCCATACAAATGAGCAAACTCTA
Organism: uncultured Clostridia bacterium; assembly: GCA_945921465.1. Classification (GTDB taxonomy): domain Bacteria; phylum Bacillota; class Clostridia; order Christensenellales; family UBA1242; genus UBA11490. The sequence goes on from CAMEKS010000037.1 coordinate 4,433, forward strand.
CCACTTGTCTAATATTGTCTTGATTAAAATTATCCGCTTTGATTCGTGCATTAAAATCACTTAAGCCAAGATATACTGCATCTGCACCATTATAGATTGCGGCATACAAACTATCAATATCACCTGCGGGTGCCAATAATTCTAACTTTTTCTTCATTTTTTCCTCTATTATTTTTTCTATAAATATCTATTATACTTGGCCATAATAATGACCTAAAAATACTAATCTATCTTGATACATATCACAGTTAAATATAATAAGTCCTAATTGGTTATATTATACCATGTAATCTTTCTCAAATATTTATACCTAACTTGTTTTTAGTTTATCACAAAAAGCCGTATATTGTAAGACAATTTACTTAAAAGATTAAAATATTAACTTTTGCTCATAATAAATATATGGAAAAACAAAAACATAATCATATGACCACAATATCACTCGTTGTAATTATTAGTATTTTTATAATATTGTGTACAAGTTGTACAAACCCACTTGGACAAATAAGTTTGCCTGACGAATATATCAGCCTTGACGGAACTATGTTTGTTACCAAAAATTTGTCAATATTACCTAATAATCTAAGAGAAGATGCAAATTATAGTCTAATAATACAGGGTACAACAAGCGAGATAAGCGAAGAAGATTGGCATAAGTGGTTTGGGACAGAAGAATGGGATGTGAATGGTAGGCTAGCAGTCGTATTAAGGCTAGAATATGACCACATCTTGCTATCAGATCCTAACGCTAATATCAACATAAAAGGTTTAGATAATACAGATCTAGATAAGACATATTTAATATCAGATTTGCCATCTTATCTAATTGATGATCAATATATTTACTTAGTCTTAAATATCAAACACAATTTACTTGTATTATCTATAAGCTCACAATCGAAATCCAAAACATATACGACCAAATATCTGATTAATATGATAGACGTCAACTTCGAAAAATAGGCTAATAGATTTGATGTTAACTATAAATATTTTCAACATTTTTATAACAAAAAAATAGGCTAGATAATGCCAATTGGCACACTATTTAAGCCTATTTTTTTATAATTATGCAGTAATATTAATTCTCTTCTGCTATATCATCATTAAATAGATTAGCAATCTCATCAGACATATTGCCTTTATCCTCGTTAAGAGTAGTGATGTCTATAGGTTTGATATCCTTAATACCAACATACCCTGTACCAGCAGGTATTTGCTTACCTATCATCAAATTCTCTTTCAAAGAGACTAGATTGTCTACTTTACCCTTAATAGCAGCGTCTGTCAACACTCTAGAAGTCTCTTGGAATGACGCAGCAGCAAGGAAGCTTGGATTAGACAATGCAGCCTTGGTGATACCTTGGATTAGACGCTTAGCAGTAGCAGGAACTCCGCCCTCTGCCAATACTCTCTCATTCTCTTGTTCATACTTGTAATGATCTACAACATCGCCAATTAATAAGTTAGTATCGCCAGAATCTTCTATCTTAACATTTCTTAGCATTTGTTTAATGATAATCTCTACGTGCTTAGTATTGATACCAACACCTTGTGATGAATATGTTGATAATACTTCGGATAACAAGTAGTTCTGCACATCTCTTACACCTTTTGTTCGTAACAAATCATTAGGATAAATGTTACCTTCGGTCAAAACTGTACCAGCTTCTACCTTGTCTCCGTTCTTAACCTTTAGTACAACGCCAAATGGAACAATGTAATGGCCCTCATCATCGCTATTCTTAACAAATATCTCATAATACTTGCCACCGTCTTTACCAGCAGATTGTACTTCCTTGATGCTTACAGTACCTGCGACTTCGGAAATAATAGCGACACCTTTAGGTTTACGCGCTTCAAAAATCTCGGCAACACGAGGTAAACCTTGTGTAATATCGGCAGCAGTAGATACACCACCTGTGTGGAATGTTCTCATGGTTAACTGCGTACCTGGTTCACCAATAGATTGTGCAGCTATTATACCTACTGGCTCACCAATATTTACCATATCAGTACCAGCCATATTCTTACCATAACATTTAGCGCATACACCATTCTTGCTACGACAAGTCAATACTGTACGGATATTAACTGATGTTACACCAGCCTCTTGCACAGCCTTAGCCATAGCAGGAGTAACTAGGGTATCTGCAGGAACAATTACTTCCTTAGTAGTTGGATTGATGACATCATCTACTACAACTCTACCAGCAATTCTCTGCTCCAGCGAACATACAGGAGTACTATCTTTAGTGATTGCACTAACCATTAATCCCTTGGTCTTTTCTCCATTGTTCTTAAAGCAATCGTCTTCGGTAATAATAATCTCTTGAGCGACTGCCTCTAGTCTTCTGGTCAAGTAACCAGAGTCAGCAGTCTTAAGTACCTTATCCGCCAAACCTTTACGTCCACCACGGCTGGATAAGAAGTATTCTAATGGTGTTAGACCGATACGGAAATTAGACTTAACTGGTATATCAACTTTCTTACCAGAGGTATTAGCCATAATGCCACGCATACCGCAAAGCTGCAATACCTGACCTACAGAACCTCTCGCACCAGAATCTGCCATCATACGCACTGGATTAAGTACATTCATATTGCTTAGCACAACGCCTTTAACTTTGTCTGTAGCGTCGTTCCACAACTTAATATTCCTATCAAGTTTCTCGTTCTCAGTTATAAATCCACGCTTATAATATTTCTCATTTTCAGCAATTTGTTTCTCTACATCAGCCACAATTGTAGTTTTCTCGGCAGGTATCTCCATATCAAACACGTTGATTGTGATAGCTCCAATAGTCGAATATTTGTAACCCAATTCCTTAATATTGTCTAGCATCTTAACTGTAGCAGTAGTGCCAAGATTATTAAAGCATTGTCTAGTTATAATATCCAATTTCTTCTTAGTTACTAAGAAATTAATCTCATCATCCAAGAAATGTTCTGGGTCTGTTCGATCAACAAATCCCATATTCTGAGGCAACTTCGCATTAAGAATAATCTTACCTACGCTAGTAGCCACATTCTTTCTAATAATCTTGCCATTAAGTTCGCCTTGGCGTCTAACAAATATAGGAGTCTGCAATTCTACTACACCTGCATTGTATGCAGTAATTGCTTCATCTTCGTCCTTGAAATATTTACCAGCACCCTTAGCATTATCTTTAATAACCGTTAGGTAGTAACAACCCATAACCATATCCTGAGTAGGAGTACATACTGGGTTACTGTCTGCTGGTTTCAAAATATTGTTACTAGATAGCATCAATAGTCTTGCTTCTGCCACTGCCTCAGGACTTAGTGGTACGTGCACACTCATTTGGTCACCATCGAAATCTGCATTAAAGCCTCCGCAGACCAATGGGTGCAATCTAATTGCTCTACCTTCTATCAATACTGGCTCAAATGCCTGAATAGATAATCTGTGCAATGATGGTGCACGGTTAAGCATTACAGGGTGGTCTACAATAACCTCTTCTAGCAAATCCCAAACTATAGGTTTCTGCCTCTCAATAGCACGTTTTGCTGTCTTGAAGTTAAGCGATAGATTACGCTCGACTAGTTTTCTCATAATATATGGCTTAAATAATTCCAGAGCCATCTCTTTAGGCAGACCGCATTGGTACATCTTTAACTCTGGACCAACTACGATAACCGAACGACCAGAATAGTCGACACGCTTACCCAATAAGTTTTGACGGAATCTACCTTGCTTACCCTTCAGTGATGCAGTAAGAGACTTCAACTCTCTCTGCTTAGGACCCTGAACAGCCTTGCCACGCTTACCATTCTCAATCAAAGCGTCTACTGCTTCTTGTAGCATACGCTTCTCATTACGAATAATAACCTCTGGTGCACCAATCTGAATAAACTTCTTCAATCGGTTGTTTCTGTTAATAATTCTACGATACAAATCATTGATATCGGATGTAGCGAATCTGCCACCATCTAGCTGAATCATAGGACGCAAATCTGGTGGAATAACAGGAATAACATCCATAACCATCCACTCTGGTCTGTTGCCGCTACGACGCAAATTCTCTATAATTTCTAACTTCTTGTTAATTTTTACTCTCTTCTGACCTTTGGAAGTCTTCGAAGCCTCAATTAACTCATTATATTCTTTATCCAAATCTATCTCAGATAGCAATTCTTTGATAGCATCACCACCCATACCTGCACGGAATGAGTTGTAACCATATTTCTCTACAGCTTCTCTGTACTCTGCATCAGAGATAACTTGCATTTTGCTAAATCCAGTGTTGCCTGGCTCAATTACGATATAGGATACATAGTACACTACTTTCTCTAATTGTTTACTATTAAGTCCTAATATCAAACCTATCCTAGAAGGGATGCTCTGCATAAACCAAATGTGAGCTACTGGAGCAGCCAATTCTATATGACCAAATCTCTCACGTCTAACGCTGCTCTTAGTTACCTCTACACCACACTTGTCGCAAATAACACCTTTGTGCCTAATACGCTTGTATTTGCCACAATGACACTCCCAATTCTTCTTAGGTCCAAAAATTCTTTCGCAAAGAAGACCTGATGTCTCGGGTTTGTGAGTACGATAGTTAATAGTTTCGCTCTTAGTAACTTCGCCATAACTCCACTCCCTAATCTTCTCAGGAGATGCAATAGATACTCTAATTGCTGCTAAGTTATTTAATTCAAACATATTTCCTCCTAATTGTTCTCATCTTCAAAATCGTCAAACAATGCCGATTCATCAAATATGTTATCAAAGTCTTCATTCATTTCTAGGTCTTCTTCTAGGCTCTTATCTTCGGTATCAAATAGTTCTACATCCGAGATGTTTTCCTTAGCCTTAGTAACCTCTGCAAATGTCTCAATATTATCACGGTTAAGGTCAGTTAACTTAAATTCTTTACCTTGATCGGTCAATAATTGAACATCTAGTCCCAAACCTTGCAATTCCCTAATCATTACCTTGAATGACTCTGGAATAGATGGCTGTGGTAATTGTGTACCCTCTACGATCGCTTTGTAAGTACCTAATCTACCCTCGGTATCATCTGACTTAACAGTCAACATCTCTTGCAACAACTTACTTGCACCATATGCTTCTAGTGCCCACACTTCCATTTCACCAAATCTCTGACCACCAAACATAGCTTTACCACCTAATGGTTGCTGAGTTACATATGCGTATGGACCAGTCGACCTAGCGTGCATCTTATCATTAACCATGTGTTCTAGCTTGATGTAGTACATATAGCCTACTGTTACTGGATTCTCGAATGGCTCACCTGTACGACCATCATATAGTTGTATCTTGCCATTAGCAGGGAAGTCATTGGCCTTAAGTAGTTCGGAAATATCACTCTCCTTGGCTCCATCTAATGCAGGTGTAGCAATCTTGATACCCAACGCCTTGCATACCAAACCTAGATGAACCTCTAGTACCTGACCTACGTTCATACGAGAAGGAATACCTAGTGGGTTAAGCACGATATCAATTGGCTGACCATTAGCCATAAATGGCATATCCTCTACTGGTAATATTCGAGATACAATACCTTTGTTACCATGACGTCCTGCCATCTTATCGCCGACACTAATCTTACGTTTCTGAGCAATAGTTACTCTAACCATTTGGTTAACGCCTGTCTCTAACTCGTCTTTGTTCTTCCTAGAGAACACTTGGATATCCACAACCACACCACTTATTCCATGAGGAACACGCAGAGAAGTATCTTTGACATCTCTAGCTTTTTCACCAAATATTGCTCTTAACAATCTCTCTTCTGGGGTTGGTTCGGTCTCACCCTTAGGGGTAACCTTACCTACCAATATATCCCCTGGTTTAACCTCAGCACCTACACGAATAATACCATTCTCGTCTAAGTTCTTCAGCACATCTTCGCCCAGGTTAGGGATATCTCTAGTAAATTCCTCATCACCAAGTTTTGTGGTTCGGCATTTTACTTCTTCTTCTTTCAAAGTAATGGATGTATATACATCTTCTTTAACCAATCTCTCTGACAGCAGAATAGCATCCTCGTAGTTATAACCTTCCCAGTTCATAAATGCGATTAGCATATTCTTACCCAATGCCAATTCGCCACCACTGGTGCTATATCCATCGGCTAGTGTATCGCCTGCTTTTACTTTCTGACCAGTCTTAACGATTGGTTTTTGGTTAATACAAGACTCTTGGTTAGTCTTGCAGAATTTAATCAAATCATATTGTTCTTCAGTACCATTGTCTGCCACAACGATAACTTTGTCACTATCTACATATTTAACCACACCATTGCTCTTAGCAACCACGGTAGCGCCATTATCTCTTGCCACCTTAGCCTCCATACCAGTAGCAACTATAGGAGCTTCGGTTGTTATTAGTGGAACAGCCTGACGCTGCATGTTAGAACCCATCAGAGCACGTGCTGTATCGTCGTTCTCTAGGAAAGGAATTAGGGATGTAGGCACGCTGACCAATTGTCTAGGGGCTACATCGACATAGTCTACCATATCTTTATTAACTTCAATGATAGTATCACAATATCTACATATTATACGATCATT
>CAMEKS010000038.1 GCA_945921465.1 uncultured Clostridia bacterium
AACAAAAGTCGCTAAAACGCCGATAAATAAAGGCTTTTAGCGATTTTTTATTTGCAAATTTTAAAGGCACGACTCTCTTCAAAAAAAACATTAGGTACACAAAATTGTCGTTTTAGGTACACAAAAATTGCATAAAAAAAGACCAAAAATTGAACTCATCAACTTTCGGTCTAATTCTTTCTAAATCTCCCTATAACTAGTGTAATAGGTGTAAACTAGTGTAGTAAATTTTACATTTCAAAATCTTTTTCTCGCTTGCGTTTTCTTTCTTTTCGTTCTTTTAACATTTCTTCTAACATTAAATCAAAATCTTCATCAGACAAATTTTCTAGATTAGATTTCTTTTTTTCTTGTTCTTCTTTATTTTGATTATTTTGTTTTCTTAAAATCTCATTTTCATTTAGTCTTTCGTTTAAACGATTTGTGCTTTGTTTTACATAATCACTATTGACATTGTTGTAGACAGTGATTGTAGTTTTCACGTCTTTATGACCTAAAAGTTGTTGAATAACCTTTGGATTTTCGTTCATCTCAAATAACATATTATAAAATGTATGTCGAACTCCGTGAAAGCTAATATGGTATAAAGTAAATGTTTTAATATTTTCATATAAAAGTTTATTTGACTTGATTTAAATAAAATTATACAATTATTATAGTTAATAACAAACTTATTAGCTCTTAATAAAATTATAAATTCTAGGGAGGTTTATTTATGAATTTAGGATTAAAGGGTCGTGTAGTTATTGTTACAGGTGCTGCTTCAGGAATAGGAAAAGCGATTGCACAAGCTTATGCAAAAGAGGGAGCCAAGTTAGCATTGGCAGATATTAATCTAAAAGGTCTAGAAGACCTTAAGAAAGAATTAAAGGGTGTGGAAGTTTATGTAGAAAAGGTAGACATTACTAATGCCGAAAAATGCAAAATATTTGTTAAAAACGTTGCAAAACAATATGGCAAAATAGATGTATTAGTAAACAATGCCGGAACTGCTAAAATGGGAGATATGGAGACATTCCCAGAAGAAACTTTCAGACAACATGCAGAACTTATGATGTATGCACCAGTTAGATTAACTAACTTGTGTATTCCATATTTCAAAAAGAATGGTTGGGGAAGTGTAGTAAACACTGCTTCAATATTTGGAAAACAACCTGGCGGACTAATTAGTTATGATACAATTAAAGCCGCAGATATTATGATTACAAAAGATTATTCTGCATATTGCGCTCCATTTAATGTAAACGTAAATGCTGTATGTCCTGGCCCAGTAGCCACTCCATTGTGGTACGCAGAAGGTCAATTAGGCGACCAATTAGCAGCAGCAACTGGTATGGATAAAAAGTCTGCAATTGATTGGTTTGCCAAGACAAATATTCCAATGGGAAGATATGCTAAGCCAGAAGAAATTGCTGATGCAGTTGTATTCTTATCTAGCGAACCTGCTCACTACATTACAGGCGTTGCTATAAATGTAGATGGCGGTATGGTAAAGAGTATTTAATTGATGGTTTTTAAGAGAAGAATTGAATCAAATTATTAAAAAACAGAGAAACAAAATAGCAAAGATAAAGTTTAATATCGGTTTCCCTTTCTTTACAATCCCAAAAAACTCAATTTGATTAATAACGCTATGTAATAAATTATCTGATAAATCAAGTAAGAGTGAACCTCCCAAAGTTATATAAATTTGGGAGGTTCACTCTTTTTGAGACCTATCTTTTTCATATTTAATTTATCAAAATTATTTTTATATTAATAATAAAACAACTGAGAAAATGAGATTTTGTATGAATTGACAATCCACATTAAACTTATTAATTTATAACAAGATAAGATTTATATTGATAATATTTTTTAAATTTTAGTTTACGTCCAATTGTTAATAATTTTTTCTATATCCACATTTTGGACAAACACCATTTTCATTAAGCGCAATTCCACAAAGTGGGCAACGATCTACTGATATTCTTGATGGAAATTCAGCTGAAGCAGCATTTACACCACTTGTAAATGTCAATTTGACAATATTTAGTTTATCCTTCAAAAGTTCATACACAATTTTAATCATACCTTCAACAGTCATTGTTTCCTTTGTTACAACCAATCTACAATCTGGATAAGCTGTTGCAAGCTCAGTTTCAAATGCATATCCTTTCATAGTATTATTTGGTGCTCCATTTCTTATCCCCTGTTTTTCATATACATCAAGTACTGCTGGAAGAAGTGGATCATCTTCTCTTAAGATTAAAGCATGGTCAAAATTTTTCAGAACTTCCCATGCAGTTTTCTTAATTTCATTGCAAGGAAAAACCATGTTAACGCCATCGTTAACTGTATCTTCAACTTCAATAGTTAAAACTCCTGTATGACCATGTAAATATTGTGCCTCCCCTCTAAATCCGTAAAAGCGATGAGCGTATTGCAAATCGATTGTAGTAATACTTCTCATAATTATTCTCCTCTTATAATATTTTTACATTTTGGGCAAATCCCCTTAAATACAAGGTCACAACCATTAACAACAAAGCCATGAGCATCTTTAATTGAAGATTGTAAATTATTTACAAACTCAATATCAATATCAAAAATCTTAGCACAATTTAGGCATCTTATATGATAATGTTCATCACGCATATGGTCATAGTGGTCTGCTTGCCCTGGTACTTCAATTTTGTAAATTTTTCCATCTCTCGCCAGTTTATTCAAGTTGCGATAAACAGTCGTTTTGCTGATGTTTGGATATTGCACAGAAATTGCAGCATAAATTTCTTCAGCAGTTGCATGGCATTTCAATTTATTAACCATTTCTAAAATCAAACTATTTTGAAGTGTATTGCGTTGCATTGTTATATTGTTATTTCTCTTATATTTATAATAAAATTATATGCTAATTAGTAATAATTGTCAAGTAAAGTGATTTTAATTAAATTTTTCATTAATATTCTTATTTTATTTTATAAAAAAAATTTTAATAATATCTAAACTTGTTTTTTATTACATTTCCATATCGCTTTGTTTTTTAGGTTTTCTTTCTAGTCGTTCTTCCATTAGTTTTTGTAGCATTTCGTAAAATTCATCATCAGTCATATCTTTAACAAGTTTTTCCTTTCGTTCTTCTATAACTTTTTCTCTTAAATTTTTCTATTAAATCTTTATAATATTTACTTGCCCAATCTCTTTGACGAAATTCTTTCCCTTCAAAATATCCTCTATCAATAAGTAATTGCAATGCTCTTTTTTCACACACTTCTTTTGAATTCTCTGGACTTTCATTGTACCAAACAAATTTTATTTTACCTTGTTTTTCTAATTTTTCAAATTCAAGTCCAATATCTTTTATTTCTTCAAAGCCTATAATATCTACCGCTTCTTCGCAAACAACTTCACAAGGATCGCCAGTAGCATTTGTAAATTTCTCTGCAGGAAGATAGTAACAAAAACTAGATTTTCCCCAATATCTATTTTTTAGAGCATTTGGATATGCCTCATAATATGTAGGAATTCCATCTTTATCTTCTCCCATCCAACCGTCAAACATTCCTTGTCCTTTAGCCGCAAAGAACAATACTGTAATTATATCTTTGGTAGCATACACATAAGGCTTTCCGTGTCTACACTCGAATGGTTCTAATCTTGTTAGTCCAGCCTTACTGCTTCCGTGATAAACAACATTATTTTTTTTCATAGGTTCTCCTTATACCAATTTTTTCTATTATATCACATATTTCCAAAATCCCTCTCTAAACTCCTAAAATTATAAAAATTTTAGGAATTTATGAAAATTTTTAATACAAAATCAATTTTATATAAAAGGCAACCTATTGAATAAAACTGTTATTATTAACAAAAAAAGTTGTTTATGGATTATTCGCATTTAGGACAAGTATAGATATGAAATATTTGTCAGATGATATATTTATAAAAAATAATATGACCAATGCTTCAAAATATTGTTAGAATTTCTATAAGTTAGGTGCGACACTAGTACAATGTTCGTCTCCATACAATAGACTTAACAATTTTGCTTGTTTTGGTATTTTTTTACGTTAAAAATTAAACCATATTTTTTTGCGGAGGATAAAATTATTAAACAAATAATTGATTGTCACACACATTTACAAACAGAAAATCTAATAAACGAATATTTTGCAAATCGAGAAGGTTATGCAATTGCGATCAAATCTTTAGATTTTTTAATTAGTAATGGAGATGATTCCTACACAGCCACAATCAAATACAACAATATTTTTATTTGCGAATGTATTGATGTCTTAAAACCTATTAGTCAGCAATTGCAACTAATAAAAAAATATAGCAATAAATTTAGAACCATTGGAATTAAAATATATTTAGGCTATCAACCAGTTATGTCGGATGACTCAAAACTATTTCCGATATATGAATTTGCAAAAGAAAATAATTTGTCTATAGTATTTCATTGTGGAGTAGGTACCGAAAATTTGGATAAAGCTAATTACAAAAAAGCATCTTGTCTACCAATTGAAAATGTAGCAAGAATGTATCCTGAAGTAAATTTTATTGCATCACATTTTGACTATCCTAATTTCGACGATTGTGCAAATATTGTGTGTAATAACAATAATATATTTACTAACATTTCTGGAGCATATGAGAATTTTGATAATAAGCCTTACAATCAATTAATCAATGAATTTGTAACTAACATAAAGCCAACCATTGACAAATTTGGAAAAAACAATTATCAAATAAGATAATGTTTGGCACAGATTATTTTGGTATCAGATCTGGATTTGACGCTGTAGAAGAATATATCGATACTTGCGAAATACTTTTGGGCAAAGCAAATTCGAAAAAATATTTGTGGGAAAATTGTATTAAAGCATACCCTAAGATTAAATATTATTTAACAAAAAATTAATTCAAATAATAAAATTAATTGTCACTATTGACAATAAAAAAGGCCACAATTAGATGTGGTCTTTTTATTAATTATAAGAATGATATTGACAATATCTTATTAGTTGTTGTCAAAAAATATTAAGTAAAATTTCATTATTTATTTGTTCTTGACAACAATAGCTTATCAATATTTATATTACAAAGAGGTCTTGAATCGCAATTCTCCCATTTTCTCAGTAGTTACGTATCCTGCTGGAGCATTAATTACATCTGGCAATCTATTAACAACAGATGCACATGTCATCTCAACTGTTTGTGGTTTGTTAATAGTAACTGTAGTATTTGGTTCTCCCTCAACAGTCCATTCGTTGCTATCGAATTCATCGCTGGCGTAGACTTTGCCTATGCATTCACTTTCTATCACAATACCCTCTTCGGTCTCTGTTGTAACTATTGCACTCATTCCAGTTACATCACCCTTTGTTATAGTCATCTGAAGAGTAGAAGAATTCAAATCTTCTTTAGCAATATGCGGAACACATCTTTGACTCTGACTCTTAACATGCAAGCCCAAAGCAGACACCAACCAGCCATTAACATTCCACATATACGATGGTAAGAATTCACCCGAAGCCATTAGCTCCTTAGCCTTAGCATCAGTCACAGTATTGGCACTTACAATCTCCTTATCAAATTGTTCGGTTGTAAGACCTGCACCATGAACTTTGGCAAGTGCAATGCCATAGTCTTCTACATTATAACTACTTTTTCCGGTAATTTTGCGGATAGATTGCGTAGTTCCACACAATGCAGTTATCAGACTTCCCCAAGAAACATCTTGATATCCGCTACCGCAAATTGTACAATTGTGAGCCTTTGCTACACGATCTATTTCTTTAGTTTTCTCAAAGCTATTCCAAGGATAAAATGCTTCCTCGCATGTAGTTATAGCATTAACGCCGTTATTAGCACAAATCATCATAACATCATACAAGTCACTCATTAGGCTCATTGTTGTGATTATTGCCACATCTGGCTTTAGTTCTTTCAACCTAGCATCTAATTTTGCTATGTCATCTACTTTGCAAATTTTAGGTTTAATACCTAAAATTTGTCCTACATCTTTGCCGATAACATTTTTATTAATATCGAAAGCACCAACCAGTTTGCCACCTTTCTCTAATACATATCTCATTGTATAAAGAGACATTTTTCCACAACCTATTTGAACTATTTTCATTCTTTCCTCCATCTATTTTATATTTATTAATTTGAAATAGTATATTATTAACCAAATGAAATTATTTTATTATCAACCCTAAAATTATCATAATAAATTATTATATTAGTGTAGAAATTTCGCAGAAAGAACTTAATTTATTAAATTAATTATCAATCCTTAGTAATAATATCAAATGCATACAATATACCATTCACAATAATCTTATATCAAATACATATTAAAATCAAAAAATCTTTATCATACTTTTCAAAAAATAAATATGTTCATCTATACTATCTCGGTTTCTTATTAATATAAATATATTCAGTACTAATTATCCAAAAACTTATTAGCATTGTACGTCCTTGTTCTCACCTATATCAAAGTGTTAATTACTATTCAAGTACACAAATAGTCATCTGACTTGACTAGTAAATTAAAGGCACTATGATTTCCTAATAAACGAAACTCCAACTACTCTTGGCCCAGCATTAGCAGCCACCGCAGCACCTGTCTGATAGACAGCACTTGGCTCATAGCCAAGTTCCTGAACAATTAGTTCTCTGAACTCCTCTATGCAATCTGTATCCCTAGCATATATAATTTCATATGGTGTATTGGGTTCCATTTCTTGTTTTGTTAGTTCAATCATTTTCTTAAATAAATTTTTCTCTCCAATACATTTTGCTGCAGTCTTAATTACTCTATCAAAAATTCTCATAATAGGTTTAATTTTCATTAGTTGTCCAACAAAAGCAGCAGCGGTAGGAATTCTGCCGGATTTGGCTGCATATTTCAAATTAAATATTCCAAAAAATATTTCTCTTTGAGGAATAATATTAGACAAAAAATCAACAATTTCTTTGGCTGTAGAGCCATTGTTCCGCATCTCTATTGCTTGAATAACAGGGACTCCATAAATAGAATTATAGCCCATTCCATCTATGCTGTGCACAAAAAATTTCTCTTTGTATTCATGGTATTCTTCATAAAACATATTTATAGCAGCTAAAGAATTATTATATGTTTCAGAACCCTTAGAATTAATAAGCACCAGAATCAAATCTTCCACTCCTAATTGTGCTTGTTCAAAATATATCTCAACAAATTGATAAGGGGTTATTTGTGCAGTTTTGGGTATCTCGTCACTTTGTGACATTAGTTCGAAAAATTTGTCGTTACTTAACTCAACCCTACTAAGATATGATTAATCACCAAAGGTGATTGGAAAGGGTATAATTGGTATATTATATTTCTTTTCGTCTTCAATAGAAATATCACTTGCCGAATCGGTCATAATTTGTATTTTATTCATTTTTTTCATCCTCGTTTTTTAATAAATAATGGTAATAATTAATAAGATTATTAGAAATATCTAATAGAAACTTATAGAAGAAAGTACGCTCTTCATCTGTAATATTAACACTTCCCGCTTTGACTGCAGAATCTATTCGTTCATTAATATTATCAGCAAATTTACTTCCCTCTTTTGTCAGTTTTGCATACTCGTTCCTTCCATGCGCATCATATTCTATATAACCTTTTTGCTGCATGGTTCTTAGTGCACGAGATATAGCCGCTTTATCTTCTATGGTTAACTCGCATAGTTCTTTGGCGGTAAGCCCCGATGAATTTTTACTTAAATAATAACAGCATGATACGTGTATTGGTTGCAATCCATACTTACTTATTTCTAATGATTTAATACGCTGAATTATCTTGTTAAGTTTAGATATTGTAACTGCAAAATTAACATATAAATCTTCCACACACTCCTCCTTTGTTGATTTATCAACTATAGTAAAACTACTTAAAATTACATGTCAAGTATTTTTAGTTGATTTGTCAACTAATAGTGTTTCGGCATAAAATAATATCACAATTTCTTTCGAGATAACCAATTACAATCATATACACAACTATTAAAATGTAAATAAAATATTAAATATTAACAATATAAACTTAGACATATTGAATGATTTGGCGCAGTTAATTACTTAATGCTGGCATTAAGTGTGCAAAATAAATAGTTTTATTAATTTTATATTAATCGCAATGTTGCTAATGCAAGTTACATCCTTAATTGTAAACATTACTATACTGCTTGGACCATATCATATTTTATCTAGCCTTAATTGTTTTTTGCGGTTGAATTTTTAATATTGAATATTTTGACAAATAATTATTATTTGTGTTATTAGTATAATGGTGGAGCTTTTATAATGAATAAATATTTGAAAACAATATCTATATGCATAACTATACTATTTTCGATTTTGTATTTAATCTCCTGCGCCCCACAAAACAATGAGTATAACTTAAATATGAACACAGATTATGCAGATTGCAAACAATTGCAAGATGGTGGCAATGCGGATGCCAAAGTAATACTATTGTTGGGTCAAAGTAATGCATCTGGGTTTTCATTAACTGAGTATTTGCAACTCAACACAAGTGAAGAAGAATTTCAGAAATATCAAACTGGATTTGAAAATATATTAATAAATTATTGTATAGATGACCAGAGTTACACCTCTGGTGGTGAATTTGTAAAAGTAGATCTAACTTGCGGCAGTGGAAATGGTTTCTTTGGGCCAGAAGTGGGAATGGCAGAAGTATTAAATGAAAATGTAAATGATGAAAAGATTTTTATATTAAAATATACAATGTCAGGATATTCATTGAATTACCACTGGTTGTATAACAGAAATAGAGCATCAATATACAATGCTTGTATGCAATTTATAGAGAAATATATGGATTGTCTTGTAGCAAATAATTACAATGCAAAAATTAGTGCCATTTGTTGGATGCAAGGAGAATCTGATACAACAATTCAAAAAGCAGAAAGATACTATGACAACCAAATAGCCTTTGTAAATTATTTGAGAGAGGACTTGGCAAAATATTCTGATACAAAAGGAATTTATTTAGTAGATGCAGGAATATCTAATAATCTCTACTGCGAACCAGGATATCCTATTGTCAATGAGGCTAAAGAAAATTTTGCAAAGTTATCAGACTTAAATATTTATTTTTCTACTATTGATATGGGATTAACAACTAATTTGGAACCTGATTATGACCCTGATTTGGGACACTATGATTCGTTATGCGAGATCGCTTTGGGAAGGCGATTTGGTGAAGAAATTTTGAAAATAATTAGTTAAAATTGGAGTAAATATGGAAGAAGTTATAACAAAAAAAACAGAGAGAAATATATGGCTAGATTTGTTCAAGATATTTCTTTGTCTGTTGGTTATTTCAATACATTTTGCAGGAGAAGCATATTGGTGGTTTCCTGTTTATAGATTGGCTGTACCTATGTTTTTTATGATAAGTGGTTATTATAATTATCATAAAAATACAGAAATACAAATTAAAAAATCCACAACTTTTATAAAGCGCTGCCTAAAATATATGCTAATTGGATTTGGAATCTACATAGTATTTGATTTTGTAATGTGCTACATTAATGGTAATGGTGTAGGATATTATTTCACAACATTGTTTTACAAAGATTTTATATTAAGTTTCTTTATTCTAAATGAACCCATTACATACAGCGGTTATCAATTATGGTTTCTAATTGCGTTATTTGTTGTCGCTTTAATTCACTATTTTATCGTAAAATATAACAAACAAAATTGGTATTACATAATTATTCCAATTTGTGTCGCAATACATTTATTTTTTGCTGGATATATGAAATTTTTTCAATACACCGATATGCCAATTAGATACACCAGAAATGCACTGTTTTTTGGTCTTCCTATGTTTGCAATAGGCTTTGCTATGGCCAAATACGACTTTCATCAAAAGAATTGGTACAAGTATATATATCTAGCATTAGGAATTTTCTTTTTCTTCTTACAAATATTAGAAAGCAAACTTATTGTTGTAGAACTATATAATTCTTCAATTTTATCAGCTATGTTTCTTTTACAATTTTTTGTAGGCTTAAAACCAGTAAACTGTGAATGGTTTTATAATTGGTTTGGCAAATCGATTTCATTTTATATATACATTCTACATGTTGCTGTCGGTATCGTGTTAAATAAATTATTTGATTTTTCTAATCTGATGTTAGAATGTTTTACAATTCTGATTGTTTCGTTTGTAATTTATGAAATTGCGTTCCTAATTATTAAATTAGCAAAACATATTAAGTCAAGACCAAAAAAGATCCGATTAAATATCAAAAGTTGAATATTTTGCATATTGTGAATTGGAGGTGTATTATGTTTAATTTTAGTAATAGATGTTGCCATCCTTCAGATATCACATTATTATGCAATAATCCTTGTCAAAATTGTTCAAGCGGACGAAGAGGACCAACTGGCCCAATGGGTCCCAGAGGGTTTACTGGTCCAACGGGACCAACCGGCCCTACTGGCCCTACAGGCGCGACAGGTCCTATTGGTCTTATTGGTCCTACTGGTGCTACTGGCCCTACCGGCGCAACTGGTGTTACCG
>CAMEKS010000039.1 GCA_945921465.1 uncultured Clostridia bacterium
TAAGGACAGTTATGTCGTACTCATTGACATCAACACCTTCAACTGTGGTAACAATAGCACCCACTACACAGTTAAGATTAAGGGTAAATATAGCGGTTGTTGGATCATAATTAATACTAAATAAATTAGCAGTGGCAGGTTGCCCTCCTTGATCAGTATAACTAAAGATGTAGTTGCAGTTGCCTTCGTCCCAACTATGAGTACCAGTATAGGTAGTGATAATATTACCCCACTGATCGATATAAGAATAACCATTGCTGCCGTTCCATACATATATCTTGCCGTCTATCACAATACCCAAGCCAGATATGCTGCTGGTACCTGTGCAAGCAATTGTAGGAGTGGCGGCACCTAATTTAGTTATTCCTCCTATAGTCAATTCGACTCCATTAATAGTTAATTTTGCACCTTTCTGCTCGTAATACTCTTTGTATCCAAATTCCACTTCGTTAGTTGATCCATAAACTGCCGCCGTTGGTTCGGTTGATGTGCCATATTTGGTCTCTGATACATTATTAGTATTGCTGGTTAATGCATCTGCAATATCAGTAATAACATCGTTTTTATAACCCACCAATTTGATATTTGTAGCAATATTAGATATAGTTATAGAGAATGAATTGTCGGTAATCGACACTTCAGTATTATTATTATTAGGGTCTACTATATTGACTTTGTCGCCATTTCTAGTCAGTGTATAAAGTGACTGAGTAGTACTATTCACTAATTGTAAAGTGAATGGAGAATTAGTATACGCAGGCGCTAACTTAAATGTGATTGTAACATTATCATCGTGAGATATCCTATACTTAACCACACTGCTTAAGTTGTTGCTTAGGTCGTCTACCTTATCCCCTTTGTTATCTACTCCTTCGAATGTATAACCATTGTATTTTGTGTTAGCGGTATTATTAGAACCTGTGACAGTAATAGAATAAACATCCTCTGCAGATAGTCCGCCTTGTGCCTCTATATTGTAAATATTAAGAGGTACGGATACTTCGAAATTAAGTGTAGCGCCAAGATCTCTAGCTTCAGCCGAACCTGTTGTAGTAGGCTTCAAACAAATAATATAATAATAATAGCCATTGTACCAGAATATATTGTCGCCTACCTTATATGGGGCTGCATATTCGGTAGAATTCTCTTTGTATTTAGCACTACCTATCGCAAATTCTAAGTCAGTTCCGTCTGTATTGAATCCTTTGAAGATTAACTTGGCATTTTGGTCATAGCCTGTTTGCGCTACTGCCTTAACTACAAGATAAGAGCCATAATATATCGAACCATCATAATAATTATTCTCTAGGCTAATCGCAGTGCCATTGCCATTAATTGCACTGACCAAGTCAGGTATGCCATTATTGTTATTAGCGTTGACAACCATAGAACTTAAATTATTCGTATAATCTTTGGCTGTAAAATGTTTAACAGTATAGTCATCGCCTAATTTGTCTTTGACATTAATTGGACTATGGCTGAATTCGCCCTTGCTATTTGTCCTACTATAGATCTCTATCGCAGGCTTGTCTATAAATATGTTAATTGTATCATAGTTAGCAAGGTTAAAAGAATTGTCGTTAATGGATGTATTGATAGTTATGTTATAAGTAGAAGTAGCAGTCTTAAAACCTTGGATATATGTAGTATCTCCGGATAATTCATAATCTCCATTTTGAAGTTCATATCCAGTATTACTATCCTTGTTATAAGCACCACTAGTAGCCCTTGTAGTGATTTTGGCATTATTTAATTCGTTATTTTCTATCAATCCCAATTGCAAATTGCCATAGGTTACAAAATAAGCTGTTTTTGAAATATTATCATTATATCGATAGCTTAATTGAACAATATAGGAATCATCAGAAAATAACTTCTTTAATATATCTTCATTGGTTGCCTTGTTGTTAATCAGATGTGATACAAATGCATTCGCTAATTTATTATTAAATCCACTTGCTCCAAAGTCGTCCTCAATATTTGAATTATAAATACTAAGATATTCTTCTCGGAAGTCCGCAGTCGCTGTGATTACATTGCTAGAACCAGCATTAAGTTGATACAAGAATGTATCGCCTAAGCCTGTGATTTCATTACCTTCAATCAAATTTTTAGTTATGTCTGTCGTGGCAGCTGAGCCTTGATTGGCCGTACCGTATATTGTCAAAGTATTGCTGTTCTTAACTATTCGTCTGAAGTCTATTGTTGTATGGCCATTAACCCCTGTGATATCTAGATAATATTTATTGCTATCAGAACTATCTGCAGTAAGGGATACAGTGGCTGTGCTATTAACCACCACTTCGCCTACGCCTGCTGCTATTAACTTGCTGTCATTGCCCATAGTTATATATGCTGCAGGGATAGACTCGTTATAATCCGCATTTAGCGTCAAAACAAATCTGTATTTCCCGCCATGTGCAATGGCATTTAACATAATGTCTAATTTGCCATTAGTAACCGTTAGGTTAGAATTAAATGTATATGTGCCTGGGTATACGTCATTATTCTGGCCCTTTAGGTCTAGGCTAAATCCATTAGTAGAAATAGTAGAATTATTAGTAATATTATAATTAGTTACATATTTATTAATACTTAGGTTATAATGATTGACCTCTGAGTTAAGTTTGTCTTCGTTTAGATAAATCGCAATATTGGTAATATCAGAAAGAACAGTGCTGGTGCGATCGGCGGCTATTAACCATCCTAAGAATACCTGAATGTATGCTACGCCATCTATCATTACGATCCTAGCATTTGCCGGCTTGCCCTCTTGATTATAGAACCTAATACCGCAATTATATCTGCTGTCTGCCGAAGAGTACTCTATATCACCACTCTTCACTTTTACATCCAATAGTTCTTGCAAACTATTTAATTTAGCATGATAATTTGCTAAGTTAGTAGTATATTCGTCTGGTTTAGTAGATTGCAGTTCGTCGCTAATATCAATATCAAAGCCTTTCATAATAGTACTATCGGCATATTTGCCACTAAAATCTATTCGGAAAGTAAGTGCTGTTCGGGATAAAGTATCAAAAGTATATGTTCCCCCTATGTAGCCTCTTAGATCGCTCCCCGTAGCAATTGCTTCGAAATTAGAATTGCCTTTACCTATAACAGTTGTGCTTGAATAGTTATATGGCAGATATATTTTGTCAGTATCTTCCTTGCCAGCAACACCGCTATAACTAGTAGGCACTGGTCTATAGTAACTATTAATGTATTCTCCATAATTACTAGTATGGCTATAATTATTGTATCCACTTAGGTCAACAGTTTGTGTGTTGTTGCCACTGCCCATTACAAACGAAAATTTTACATCATTGACTTCGGCGGTCGAGTAGTTATTGCTTAGTGTGCCGCCAACAGATACTTTAAGATTTTTTGTTGTTAATGGCAAGTTGACAGATGTATAGAATTTAGAAGAACCGTCAGCAATATATGACATCATTCCTTTGTTATTTTCATTGAATTGCAGTTCGGAATATTTTGATGTGTCTAGAGTATATGTTACATCTCCCAATCCTGCATTGATTTCTGCTGCTTTGTAGAATGAGAAAATACTTGAATTAATCATCTCTTGAACGCCATCAAGCCATACATTATATGCTTGATTAAATGCAATTGAGGCGGAATATTGCATACCTTTTAGGGTATAATATACACCACTTCCATCAACATCTAACATAGTATATCTTGGGACATATTGTTGTTGATATGCGGTCTGATTGTTCTTCCTAATACTTCCATCACTGCTATATATAAATCTATTATGATGATAATATGTCATCCTAGACGATACTACATCTTTTTTGTCCAACGAGTCTTGATACAATACATTAGAAATATATCGCTGAACCCAGCCAGTCGTCTTGTTTCCAAAATCCCCATACACCGACTTGAAATTGGCAACATCAGGAATACCGGTATATGTTTTGCCATTGCCAATAGCCTCTGCAGGAATGTAATAATTCTTGTACAAGTCATCGTCTCTTGTCATCTCGTCATAATACATTTGGCTTGCCACTATTGCTTGACCTTGTTCGTTGTATGGTCCATAAGGCCTTATAAATGACCAGCCACTTACATCCCGATCACAATAGTCGATGTATACAACTTGCTTAGCATAATAATTCAATGTAATCAGAGGTTCTACATATATGCATACTTTATTTTCTTCTTGTACCGTAGAATCTGCATCTTCTCTACCGAAATAGAAATCAGAACCAATGGCATTGGTATATCTAATGCAATTCTTTATCGTACCACTAGCGGCGGCTCCGCCAGCATTCGGATAATATCCAGCATATTCGCCAATATATGTTAGGCGTGTAGTAACCGCAGTATCACTGCCTATTGGGGTATATGTAGGAGTATTCCCATCGCCCTTGCGCAGTATTCCACCACGCAATCCAGGATCAGATTCGTCTAACGGATTAATTAGATTAAGCACATCATATACTATATAGTATGCACCTGTAGACGAGGTTAATAGGACATAATATATTTTGTTGACATGTGTTTGGTTGTATTCTATTATTGCTTTCAGTTGTTCGTAGTTATATATTAGATACCACTCGTCAGCCACGAAATTATCCTTAGTAGCGTCATTCATCCATACATCTAGTTTAGAATTAGGATTAGTCAATGCGCTAGGATTGGTTAGCATTCGCATCTCTACGACATCTCTATTGATATCCTGAATGCTATAATTTACATCAGCGGTCAACCCTAAGAACTCGATACAATAATATAATTCATTATTAATATATTCTTTGTACACTCGCACTTTGGCTAGAGGCAATTGTGTAAATAATTGGTCGCTATAGCATCCACCATTATTGCCCTCGTAGATTGTAGTCTCGAATACATATCTCTTTCGTTCAAGCCCTTCAGCGTCAGTATATGTCTGTAAGGAATATATTGGTGCAGTATATGCAGGATAATTGTTGATGGTATTTAGATAATATCCTACATTATTCTTGTCGTCGCTGATAATTATTTGACCATTATTATCTAGATTATAGTTTAGCAAACCTCGTTGCAAAAATAACCTTACTTCACCATCGGCACTATTAGCCGTAGTAGACATCGCAGTAGATATCTTGAAATATGCTACATTAATATTTTGGTCATAAATCAGTGTTGCCAAATCTTTGATACGCAATGCCATTTGATTATTGCTAATTGATCTAAAGCTTAACTTGCCATTCTCCCAACCAGCATATTGACAGCCAATAACATCTGCACAACGGTTAATGAATTGGTCTAACACTGCAGTTTTGGCGGCGATATCACGTGTAATATTGTTATAATCTTTGTCAAATAATTCTATTCCAATATAATTATTAGTTATATTATCGTTAAGCACTTGGGACACAATAGTGTAATTATCATCGGCAGAGTAATAAGAATTGTAAGTAATCCATTGTCGGTTGGTGCCAGTACTGCTGCCGCTTACAGAATAATTAATAGCGTTGCTGCCAAAACGGGTTTGATTAACGCCGGCAGGCACTGTCCAATAAGACGGTCGACTCATATTTAACAAGTTTCCATACGCCTCAACCTTGCCAGATAGGTCATAAGTATCAGTCCAGCCTTGTGTGGTTAGCCAATGATAAGACGAATCGTCTAAAACATCAAATAGTGCATAATCTTGACCTTGAGGCATATCCACCATCCCAAGGCTATAATTATTTTCATTGAAATGAGAAGAGAATAGGTCTACTGTCTTGGTAAAGCCATTGTTTCTGCTAAATTGTAACCTAATATCAAATTGCGAATTAGAGTACCAATCGTTCAATTTAATATAGTTGCGCACAACGGTATCGTTATTGTTAATACCAGTACCTGTAGTATTACTATTGTACTGAATAACATTATTGGCGGCTTTATCAAATACGTATGTTTTGCCAGAGCCGCACTGATCGGTTATAGTATAATCATTGGCCTCTGCGTTGTTTAATATTACAGAGTGTGTTTTTTCTTTTTGTTCATCAGTACTAGCACTGTTATAATTAACAATTGTCTGAACGTTTTGTTGATTATTGGTGCTGCCTTTGTAAGAAATAGTATAAGTCTGAGCATTCCATACAGGCAAAATAGTTATACTTCCGGCAAGTCTGTTAATATTGAGATAATTATTAGGCAATGTGCCAGAGCCGTTAATCACTATAGTGGTCTTAATATCACTAAATCGTGGTTGGTTAACTAGCGTTCCACTCTCGTATATATCATAGCCTAGTAGGTCATAACCCCTACGGTATAACTGGTTAGAAGTAGGCAAAAGAATCATATCATCTATGTTATACTTGATGAATAGATTTGCTTTTCCACTATTTTTGTTTATTACAACTTGATTCTCGTATTGAGTGCTGTCTGTATTGCCAACATATATAATATCTTCGTAAGCACTGTTATAATTTTTTAGTCCGTATACCACCCCATAACCAAAAGTAGTGGTGCTAACATCCGAACCGGTAGAAGTAGATATAGTTGATATTTTTAATTCACTACTTTCTAGATCATTATTCAATTGATCTTTGCTTAGTTGCAAATCAATATGATAATCTATTATATCCCACACAGCCACAATATCGCCTTGCGAACTATTCTCTATGAAATACCCTTGTGGCAACCTCATATCCGATGGTTTGCCGGCTTCTAGGTCGGATTTTGTACCAAAATAATAGAAATTGTATACTACATCATTAATATTTTCGCTGCGATACCATAGTTGGGCTTTATCTTCAGCAATTGTATTATTTGCTCTAATGTATTGCAATTCGCCATTGTCTATTGCCTCATAGCTGGTGCCTCTTAGCAAGAACGATGGATTGTAGACTAACACATTTTTCTCATCAGTCTCTTTAATTATGTCAATATAAGAATCGGCTGCATTTGTGCCGTCGGCATTTTCACTTCTTAGATTGGTATAGTTGAACATTAAGTTGCAATCAACTTCCCAACCAACAAATGTGTAACCTCTCTTGGTCACAAACATATACTCTGAATTGACCTCGCCCCAAGGCAACTTATTCCCCTCAGTCACTTTCTTATTAAGCTTCAGTCCATTGCTACGATCGTATCCCACAAAACTACCAAAACTAGTTCCTGATGGTATATTGGCCACACCGCCATCCAGTCCAAATCTATACTCGTAAGATATGGCTCTCCAATTAGGTCGCACAAGAATACAATTGGATGCATACCCACTGGTTATTGTGGTATTAAGGTCTACCGAACTCCATTCGCCACCCGTACTACTCTTGGTATAAATTTCCCACTTACGCGAACTATCTAGTTGGTATCCGTATTTGTAATATGGATAATAGTAATCTCCGTCAGCATTTTTAATCAACGTATCAGTGGACGAATTTGCCACACCGTTGTTATTAATAAATCTAATTACGTTAGTATTGTTGGCTATACCCTCTAGCACAATTGCTTTAGACCAATCTATGTTGTATCCGCTATAATCGGACTCTAATGTATCCCAATCATTGGTAACGCCATCAGTTGAGGCATTTGCCAAATAATCTTTGACAGTGTCATAAGTTAAGTTATATTCGTTGCCAACTTCTGCAGCATTCTTGTTGTCAAATATTCTATTCCACGAATAATCATCTAGGGTATCTACTAGTATCAAGTATCTATTATCTGCTTCCCATACAATGCTCACCGCCAAATCCGTATCTGGCATAAAGAATACATTGGCGTTAGCCTGATCGCTTGCTACTTTCTCCCCAGTTGTTACGTACTTGCCATTCTTCTCATCAATAACCTGTGTATCACCACTGGTAGATTTGATATAATTAGGTTTATAGCCGTTAGCAAAGTTTCCTAGCCTCTCTATCACATTCCCGTATCGGTCGGTAACAGTCTTAATTACTAGATAGGTCTGCCCCATGTCATTATCCGATTGGTCAATTATATCAACTGCTTTGAATGAATATTCATATGTCTTATTTTCATAAAAATACTTAAAACCACTTATGTGATAATTGGCACGTCCGTCTATATCATTAAGCATAGGCGTTGCTAGGCTTGTATTAACATTGGCATAATTGATTGCGTATAGGTTCAAGAAATTGTTGTTAATATAAGCAAGGTTGTATTTCCCGTTCTTGTAATCGGCATAATCTTTAGCAAAGTTTGCGCCATTGATTTGTTCGCTAGGAACAATATACATCTTTTTGTGATAACCAATAGCGTTGTCTTCAGTCTGGAACACTTTGGTGGTTGCTTCATCTCCCTCCACAATTTCTGCAAGGTCAGTCCTAATAGTCAACTTGTAATGAGCCAAAGTATATTGCATATATATTACAGACTCGTATGTAAGTGCATTGGCGATATTAGAAGATGGGTCGATTACTACTTCCATATTACTACTATTGTAATATTTGCCATTAAAAGTATAGCCTTTAATATCGGCTGGAGGCATAATGTTACTAATAGTTTCGTATATGGTCGCCTTACGATTTTCATAAGCAGTCTGCGTTATCTCATTGCCGTTCTCGTCGACTTCGTTCTTAAGGTAATACAGGCGGAAAGAGACATATCTGCCGCTTTCTGACACACCTAACATTACAAAAACCATAGCCAAGATAGCAATGGCAAACACACTCAACCACGAAAAAATTGCAATTTTTGTTCGCCTTAACCAGTATTCTTTTTCTTGCTCTTCACTGGTCTCTAATAACTTAATTAACTTTTTCGCTTCGTTAGATTCGTATTCCATTAATACATTCTCCTACTTAACAATATTGTAAGCAAAATACCCAAAAGTATCTATTATATCTTAATTAAATATTCTTATCTTCTAATATGCTTTCGCTAAAATATAATCATTCCTAAGCTATTTGCGATTAATAAAAAATAATCTTATCAAAGATAAGATTACAAAAAATCGAATATTTTGTCAAATTATTTACTATTATATATAATATTGTAAAAGAATGATTGTGTTTTATTAAAGAATGTTTATCCACATTTTATCACAACTCTAATTTGGTAGCCAACTTATCCACATTTTGCCGTTTATGGTGCATAACTCACACATCGCCTTTGCGAATATATTCTTTCTTAACATACGATTATTTATCACAAACTATTTAGTGCAACATTACTACAACATTAGGTCAACCTTATTTTAATTATTCTAGACCACATCAGAATAAATTAGTCGATCCGAAACACACGAACTTAGTACAATACTAATTCTATACCAATAAGGCAAATTGCTTGTCTAATAGCATATAACTTGATGCTTTGCCAGATACTTTTCTTGCTATTATATTACCCTTAACTTCACACCATAATTAAGCAATTATTATACTTAATTTTTTATACATACTAAGCAATTTTTAACTAAGATTGCCCTCCAATTGTGTCTAGTAAGTAATTAATCAAAAATGGCTAAACTAAGCCATTGTATAGACATTGTTTGTAAACAAAATCCCCGCTACAATATTACTTAAAATTATATAGCAATAATATTTTTCGCCTTCGCAATTATTGCACATTAACTAACAATTTTGTTATTAATTTATGTATGTTACTTTCCACTTTTGGTGCCGTTTTTATTTTTACAAATTTTAATTTGGTATAGTATTTTTTAGACTAGCTAGTGACTAAGTTGAACGCTAATATTTAGAGTTAATATTTATGTCTAATAGAGCCCAAAGTTGTAACATTCCTTTCAGATCATAAACGCATTAAATATAATTAAAAAAGGATAATAGCAAGGTTTTGTCATAGATTATTTGCAATTATTTTTGTGCTTATAGAGTTTTTGCCAATATTTACTCAATTCACTTAATTTTGTCAGTTGAATCCCTCTATTATGTCTCCTTAGGGATAAATTTATTAATACAATAACCGTCAGCAGCCAAACATTTTCACACCATATTATTTTTTCTCTAATAGGTGGTCTTATACAACAAAAAAAGCAATGCGCTAAGCATTGCTTTTTATATCCATAAACTAAATAATGTATATTAGATGATTGCTAATTTTTGACCTATTTACCTATTCTCTCTTACTGTAAATAGGATTTTGTCGTATAAATGCAAAGTATAATGTGAGATAACTTTGCTAACTTCTTCTAAATTTGAATATTTATAAAATACTCTTTAAAAGGAGGTGATCCAGCCGCACCTTCCGATACGGCTACCTTGTTACGA
>CAMEKS010000040.1 GCA_945921465.1 uncultured Clostridia bacterium
GTTGAGGCGTTCGAAATTAACATATCTCCACCAAAGCAATATGCTGCAGTGAGAAGTCTCTATTTTTTGTTCAATCCACCTCAGTTAAAATAATTCGCTCCTAGAATAATAAGGACGAGAACTGAGCATAGGGGAACAATTGCCGAGCGAGATATGCCCGTAATAAGAGAGAGTATGTATATACTATATTCACAAGTCTAATGCCTCTCATTTCTTCAAGGCTGATGTTGTGCTGGCATGTCTACAAATTTTTGGTTAACGCAATTAACAAAATACCTATATTTCTCCACTGGCAGCGGCGAGGCTGAGGTGTTCGAAATATAGGTATTTATTTTTGCGTATATCATTGCTTTACTGACACGCCGGCTATTCACATTTGCAGGGGCTTTCTTTTATCAAAAAATTATGCAAAGAAAGGTTTGTAGAGTTGGTAGTGGAGAGCGGATTAGTCAACTATTGATTGAGCGGAATTAAAACGCTCTAAAACAATATTAAATGGACCATCTAAAGTGGTGGATAGATGCATATGTGCACCAAATTGTCCGATAGTTACATTTCGAACTCCGTTGTCTCGCAGCCTTTGGGCAAGCAGCAAATACAATCGTTCGGCCTTATCTGGTTCGGCAGAGTTAGAGAAACTAGGTCGAGTGCCAGAAGATATGACGGCATTAAGTGTAAAATTGCTAACCACCATTATTTCGCCATTTTCATCTAGCACACTGCGATTAATTTTGTCA
This sequence comes from uncultured Clostridia bacterium, assembly GCA_945921465.1. Lineage (GTDB taxonomy): Bacteria > Bacillota > Clostridia > Christensenellales > UBA1242 > UBA11490. The sequence continues at coordinate 738 of CAMEKS010000040.1, forward strand.
TTATTGTCTTTGAATAGTCGCATATGCGATATTTTGCGTGCCATATATTCTACGATACTTTCATCATCATATCTATCTATGCCCACAAAGACAAGCAAGCCATTTGCAATATGAGATATTTCTTTGTCGCCCACTGACAGAGTACACTGATGAGTTTTTTGAATTACTATTCGCATTGTTTTTCCTCTTGAATGTTTTAATATTTGTTCTAATTTGACATAATAGTGATTTTAAGTCGCTGGCGCAAATTTATTATATTGCGACGACTAATTGAAGGTTGGCACATATTTATATTGACTTGTTTTGTGTTTATTTGGTCAAAACTTCCGATAATAAAATTTGTTACCTATTCCAATTTATTTATTTTGGTCCAATCTGTTAAGTGTTCGCTGTAATTTGGCCATTCTGCCCGCCTCTACCTTATCCCAGCCAAAGGCTAGTTGCAATTGTTCTATCATATTTTTGACATCACCAATTTCTTCTATAATATTGGCCATTTGGGCGACAAGCAAATTATCGGCACCATATCTTAAATATTTAGTAAGTGCCATACCCAGTTCATTCATTTCTTCTAGTGTCATCAAGATTTGGGAGTCTAATCCCCACGAGTCGAGAAACTTCTGATAATATTCTTTGTTATCCATATTTTACTCCTATAGGCTTGTGCTTATGACAAGGTCAACATTGTCAGATATACGCCGAACTTTGCTCAAACATAATCAATGCTAATTCAATTAGAATGCGGCTACTTGTGATAATATTGCGGAGACAAACCGATTTGTGAGAGTTAGCGGAAGCAACCTAACAGCCAATTAATGGTTAGATAATACAATATTTTTGTAAACAATGCAAACGTATTGCAATAGTTTGACTAAAAGCGGCGGAATTTGATAAAATAAATTGATATAAAAATACACAAAATATACAAGAGGTATATTATGAAGAAACTAGCGAAGATTTTACTAGTTATGATAGTGTCGATTATGGCACTATTTGGCTGCGATTGTAATAAAGAAGAGACTGCAGAAGAGAGAAAATTGAGATTGTACGATTGCAATGCCAATGGCGAAATTGACTATTGGGAAGAACCGTTTGATTATGGCATAGATGCCGCAACTACCGACACCAATAGGACAATGGTCTCGGCGAGTAGCAAGACTCTATTGGATATTAATAGTGCCGAGGCAAATAGTAAGTATATATACATCAATTCTACAGACGATTATTCGTTATTAAACGATGCCGCCAAAGTAGCAAACAATGTAGTCGTGATGTCTGGCGAAATATTTGGCAACACCGATATGAGTATTAGGAACAAGTTGAAAAACGCCGACGCTATTGTGATAAAGGTGGCAAGTGCAACGGAGTTGACTAGATTTGCTGAACTTAACTTGACAAATGTGGCTGCCAACAAATACATAGTGGTACTGACCGACAACATCAATTTTAGAGACAGCGATAATAAGTTTGTAGCACAGAGTATAATCAACCTTAATGGTGCGGCACTATATGGCAATGGCAAGACTATAGAGGGCATAAAATATACTGCCAATGCAGATATTAACATCAATAACGATGAAGTAGGTGGCGCATCTGGTGCTAATGAGAACTATGACACCCCTATCCAGAAGTTGGGAGACGAAGAGGGAATAATTAATCCCAAATATTCTATTATTGCTAATGCTAGAGAAGTAAATGATCTCAAAATATATCTAGGATTGCAAGAAATATTGATCAAGCCAGAGGGCGGAGATAATAGAGGAATATACAACCTAATAGCCGATGTTGCTGCATTGCGTAATGTGGGCGTAATAGACAATGTAGAGGTTAGGGGCAGAGTAGAACTGGCAGCAGAGGTAACCAAAAATGACATCGGAGACACAATCAAGGGCTCAGGTAAAACACTTAGCAATGTTAATCTATCTGCACTATATGTGGAAGAAGCAGCAGAGGCTTCATACAAAAATCTAGAAGGACAAAATTACTACACTTCTGCTACTAAGCCAGAAGATGTTGGCAGTTTAGTTTTTGACTATGATAGATTAATTAACACATATGCCACAATTATTCATGAGGAAGGCAAAGAAGATACTATAGAGTACATTTCTACTTTTGGAGACAAAATTGTCAATACCAAGATTGCCCATTGCACGATTAGTTGCGAATTGCAATTTGTAGAGCCGGAGGCTAATAGGACAAGTGCAGAGCACGGATACTATTATGACCGAGCAGTAAAATTAAATGTGGGTCAATTGTTATCTGCTAGTTATAGTACCGAACAAAAGATATTGAATAATAACGTGTCAAAAGGTCTAATAGAAATCAGCAGCGGTGCAGACATTACCGCAGGAGCTATTGCGGGCAACTTGGCTGGCAATATTATTGCCGAAGATTGCGTTGTGCAACAGAGCACAATTAATATTATTAGCACGAACACTAAGAAATCCAGTGGTGCCATTGTCAATTTGGAGTCAGACATTGCAGTCGGTTCTTTGTGTGGCGTGGTAGGGCTAGACGCCGAGGTTAAGAATTGTTTAGCAACCGATGCAGTTATAAGAGTTGGTGGAGCATTGCAAGAGCTATCTACCAACTTGGAGGATGGCAACAATGTAGTAACCAATACCATTAACGACAACATTTATTCTCATGTATCGGCTGGCGGAATGGCAGGCCTGGTATATGGCACTATGGTTAATAATGTGGCAGTAGGGGAAATATATGTAGGAGTGTCTGATGCGGAGGATGCGCAACCTATTAAGGCGTTAGGATTGGTCGTTACAGGGGGCGTTGCTGGGTCTTCGGTCAATGGAATTTTTATCAAGAATATCGCTAGCATTGCCAGCACTCAGCACAGCAACAAGTATGCGTATACAGGGACCATCGTTGGCAACGCTATCGATGGATTAATCACATCTTGCATTGTCGAATGGAAAAATAATATTATTAATAACAATATCAATAGCAATGATATCGTATCAGCCGATAGTTCCCCCGCAGCAATCAACACCGGCTTGGGATATATGCAGTCTAGGGCTTTTGATAGAGTGTATAATTATGTGGCCAACGACACAAGCACTAATATAACTATAGCAAACATTATGGAAAGCTTCCCTATTATGGAAACTAGGTTTACATATCAATTTGTCAAAGATGCAAGCGATATAACCTATGACAACAAGTATTCTCCGGTAATGGACAACTGCTATGTAATCGACCAGAGCGATGTATCAGTCAAGGTAATTACGACTGCTGATAACGGAGCGATAGAAGCAGTGGAAAATCCAATATTAATAGGTAAATATATTAATATAGGCGGATATTTCTTATATCACAACGATTTGGCATTAACCAGCAATAATTCTGTGTATAACAAATACTTGGCTATTAGTGTTCATAATAGCACAGCAAACGATATCAAATCTAATTATTTTATTAATGGCTCCACTACAAAAATTACGAGATTGGTGGAAAAAACAACTGATGGTCAAGACGTGGCCAAAAATGATTTTACATTCTATCCTTTAGTTAATAACGATTCATTAGCATATTCTTATTTATCTAGCAATTCATTTAGTAATCTTCTATATAATCAATGGAAGACCGAGAGAGGATTTAACGGAGTAAGCGGCGACAAAGAAGAATTGTACATGGCTGCCGAAACTACTACTTCGGCCACTAGTTCTAGCGTTAATGTATCCAATTTAAGACTTAATAATATTTACAAAGGCTCTTATTATGACGCCAAGGCTTATCCTAATATACTTAGTATGAATGTTAAGGGAATGTATGCCGACTTCAATATAGATACATATACCGAACTAAGATGGATACTTAGCAAGTTGGTTGACAAAGGATTGAATATATACGAAGCTACAGATATCTCCCCTATTGTTATTAATGTTGCGGATTTGTTGCAGCAAGATGGGACATATTATAGAGATTATGTAATGGGTACTGGTGGTTACGAGACAGACAATAATGGCAACTATAAGACAGAAGATACATTGATTAAATCTAATACCACAACGCAGCAGACAACCAATGGGATACTGCTAGATGATAATAGTGAGTCGGGCAACACTGCCACAACCAAGTCGATGAGTAGCGAAATGATATATTATTACGAATCAGAAACAAATAATAATAAATACGTATTTAGTTCCGACAAAATCACCAGCGTGCCAAGCGGATATGTAGAAATGCCAAAAGACGATGTTGATTATTTTGTTAATGGATTAACACCTATGGAGATGATGGTTTTGCACTATCTTACTAAGACTCTAGGATATAATGGCGTAAAGGTAACACAAACAATTACTACCAATAATGCTGCTCCATTCACTCTAACCAAGTATGATGTTACATACAATAATGTCAATTTGACCTTGAACTTAAAAGAATTGTTGGAACCCCAAGAATCTTCAGGCAGTGCAGTCGCGACTACTGGGCAAAGTGCAGAAGGGACGAGTGTGTTGGCTGCCAATGATTCGTCAACATATAATCACAATTGCAGATATATACTATATGGCAGAAAAGACATTATTAACACTTCTCAAGCCAATGCTTAACAAAACAAAAAGATAATAAATAATAAAAAATCTGACGAAAATAATCGTGACATTTAATGCACAGATAATCGTCAGATTTTTTTGATTATAGTTAACAAAAATTAGTTATAAAAATAAGTAGCAGTACACAATCGGAATCTATAAACAATAGTGCCCGAAGTGTGGCTTATTTATAACTTCTGTTAATTTTAATCAGATTGCTGCTAAGGTTTATTGTGTTTACGATTATCTTACAGAGTTACTAGTGATGGCTTATCGCATAAATTGCAGTTCTGCCACAAATATATTTTATCTACTGAAGTTGTTCAAGGATTGCCTTCGAGGTGTATTATACAAGGCAGTAGATAGACAGACAATATATCGACGAGACAATCTTATATAGTTATAATACATAGTATTCTGTAATAAACTATTAAGATATATTAAGTGTGGTTAGATATTTAGATAAAAACATTAAAAAATTTTGTGTGTTTTTTGTCATATATTTGAGCGATGCCCAATATTATATAGTAATTTTATGTTATTTTGAGGGGGTTGGTGATGACATTCGAGCCAAATTATGAGAAAGTGGTTAGTAGTTACAAGAAACGAATTGGCGAAATGCAGTCTCAAATAGAGGCGAGATTGCAATTAGCCGACGGTGTGACCGCAACCAGAATATTATGTGTAAATACAAAGGTCAACATAGTTAATTCTGAAATAGTACAAAATGCGGTCAATTATTATGGAATGGCATGCATAGGCGTAATCTATGTAGACGACAATAATGCGATAAGGTCGATGGACTATACACTAGAATTTAAGGATAGGCTGACGGCGGAGGGCGATATTGGGGCTAACGTGTCTATTGTTACAGCCAATGTAATAGATACGAGTGCCAAGATTGAAGCGGGCGCTATTAGGGTTAGTAATATACTAGAGGTCGTGGCAGATGCAATATATAGCGACGATATGACAGTGCTAACATCGGTAGTGGGTGACGGAATTTATACCAAGTGCGAAGATATTGATTATAGTTACTTTTTAGGCGAGGCTGCGGAAAAATTTGAGACCTCAATAGACGCTGAGATAACCGATGCGGTAGCAGAGGTCTTGGGCGTAAGTAACAGCGTGTGTCTATCTAAAGTAGAGCCATATGATAACTTTGTGCGTGTGTCTGGCAACATTACATCGACTATCAATTATTTAACCGCTGGCGACAATGCAACAGTTAGGGTATACAATATCAACAATGAGTTTAGTCAAGAAATTGCTTTGACTGGAGTGATGAGCAATAGCAATATTATTAGTTATATCTCCACAATTTGTCAAGGCGTTAAGGTGAACACAAATATTGAAGGTGACAAAGCAATTGTTAATATTATTGTCCCTATCGAATACAGAGCAATGGTATTCAATACACAAACTATGTCAATTGTTAGCGATGTGTATAGCACTTCTAATTTCCTTAATGTCAACTTAGGATCCTTTGACATACTAAGATGTTATCCGGCCGAGGCCTATACCGAGCGGATCAATGGTTCAGCCACGATTGAAGATAGTGATCCATTTATTGATGAAATTTTAGGTGCTAGTTGTGGCAGGGTAATGATTGCCAACACCAATATTTCTAATGGCACAATGGTGCTGGATGGCGTGGCTCAGACGACTGTATTGTATCGAAATGCCGAAACAAATTCGATTGTGTCATACGATATGCAAATTCCTTTTGTACTAGATTTTGCAGTTGCAGGCGTACCAGATACGGCTACTCCAGCCATCTGCATTGATATGTCAGACGTTGTAGCAAAGGTTAGACGAGGTACAGAGATAGAAGTGAGTGCAGACCTTAAATTGTATGCTACATTCTCAGACACGACCGAAGATGCTGCAATTAATGCCATTGCTATTGCGGATGAGAAACCTGCAAGTGATTGCGCTATGATGATATATGTGGCCAAAGATGGCGACACTATCTGGGATATCGCCAAGAATATGAACGTAGACGAAGAATTAATTTTGGCTCAAAACCCATCATTAGAATTACCTATTCAGGCGGGTACTAGAATAGTAATATATTTGCAGACAATTGCTAATATGTAGAACAAAAAACACATTAAGCTTTAGTTAATTGACCTATAGTAGTTCAATTATGGCTAATTGCTTAATGTGTTTTTTATAATTATTATTAATATGGTTTAAGACAATTGTTTAATTATTCTGTCCCAAATAATCTGTCACCCATTGAGGCTGAATAATGGCTTCTGTATATTGGGATACAATTAGAGTGCTATCATTCTTGTAATAGCTTATTTGATTTTCAGATGTTACGCTATATGCACCTATATTGTTAACCATCTTCGTTTCTTTAATATTGTCATTTTCAAAACTAATTAATACGGAAATATCTGTATAATCTTTCAAATATTGTGGCATGTTATCCAAAGCAGCCCTTTGAGCATTCAACATACTTTCAATTTGATCATCACTGATACCCATACTCATATACATTAGACGCATATAACCTTCAACATCAAGTGTTAATTTAAGGGTATATCCTGTGTCGGTTGTTGTCTTGGTGACATCTTCGTCATATACCGAATCAAATGACTTATCTGTAAATAATGCACGAATTACAAACATATAAGCTTGTGAATTGGTGAAACTATAACTAGGCGTTTGTGTAGACGGAGCGTTTTGTTCGGTTACTGAATTTGTATCTTTATTAAGAATATATACAATGTTATTATCCAAATATTCACTCGTCTTATATACTTCATCCTCATTTGTTGAATAAGAATGTGTCTCAAGGTTGGTTAAATATTTTGTGAAGGCCTTGTTTTTGTACTGATAATATCCACTAAATTCGCTACTACTAATATTAGTAATATGTTAATTATCGACTGTAAAATTAATATGATTATCTTCCTATATATAATAAATATAGTTATATGTAACCGATAGAATCCTTCATTTATTATTAGAAGAATATTTTGGACAAAGATTTGATGCTTCTTGTTATTTATTAGTAGCACTCTGCAATTTAATTTTGTTGCAGAATAGAAATTGTAGAAGCAACATAGTGTCTGTGGATAAATGCTTGCTATCGTAGATTTCTATTGCCTTAGGACTATGTATTATCAAACTAGCGACTATATCTAACTCGTCCGATGTGGAAGATATAAGTGTATCGTCTATATATAAGTTCCACATATCTTCCGTTTTGGTGATGCGTGCAAGTGTATAGGATTGATTAGTGGCTATGACTTGCTTAAAAATATCAAGCACCTGCTCTTCATCGCTGCCATCTAACGATTGTTTTTGCTTAATATTCGCCTGCCATTTTTGTTTTAATTTTGGCAATCGGAAATTAAAATACGAGTGTACGCACAGCACTTCTTCGCTCATATCTAATTTCTCCTTGCAGTATTCTATTTCTGCCGATATATCTATAAGCATTAAAGTTTTGATAAGAGTGTTCATATATTTTTTGCTGATATCGAATGAAGAGAATAGGCTTTCTTTTTCGGATAGTACTATTATCTCAGCCACCCAGTGTCGTATAGATTGCAACAAGGCTATATTAATTTCTGGCATTGCTATGCCAAGAGACACATCGCTCCCCACTTTGACCAATGCAAAAACTACACCCTTGGGACAGTGAGGAGAGTTGGTGATATTTTGTTTTAGATACGACAAATATTTGCGATACTTGTAATTAATTAGTATATTGAATTGCCACATTTAATCATCCCGAAGTGAAATTATTTGGTCTATATATATTATCTAAAGGTCGACAAGGCGTCAACCACAAAATTGTTTACTATTTTAGGACAAATTGCCCTCATAAGTATTGTATGCTTATTATTTTTTTTTATTTTGATTTTACTTAAAAATTTTTGAAAATTTTGACCCAAAGGGGCCTTATTTGATAGGACATTTGGCAGCCTTGTGATACAATACTAGTAAGATGAAAAATGAAAAACAATTTTAAGTCGATTGATGTACAAGCGATTCACTATTTTTGCCGCTTGGGATACACAATCGATTTTTTTGTAGCCAATTGCGCCGCTTAGACAATTATAAGTTACTACTTTGCTCTAAGACATAAGAATTATCGGTATGCAGTTAATTGGTTCTGTAGATGTTGAGAGTGTTGCAAGGCTTAATCGGGCTTATTTGATGTATATTTATGCATTATTTATTAGTACGATGGTATGCAGCAAAACATTAGATTGGGCAAGGTTGATTGTGTATTGTCGCATTAAATGATGACAATCTTAGATGCGCAAAAAAATATTAGGGGGTATGCTATTATGCTTAACTTATTGGGTTCGTATATATGGGTATATATTGGGGTAATTATACTTGCTATGATTATCATTTCTGTTGCGGTTATAATGGCTATGATGCCCACCAAGAGATCGGAAGAG
>CAMEKS010000041.1 GCA_945921465.1 uncultured Clostridia bacterium
GCTGGACAGAGTTGTTAATAATTGCACTGGTGATTGTTGGATTCTTGCTGCTATTCTTTGTGGCAAAGCCAATTGCACAATACTTTATTAACAAGCCGCTGGTTATAAACAAAAAGAAAAATGATGATGATATATAGTATTATCAGAAGTTTTGTCTGCATGCACACGATGCAAAGCGAGTGTATATGCAACACACAGACTAATCGTTTTTTATACAAATCGTTGTATAAACAAAGTTTATCAAATAATCATAATTAAATGCACAAAAACTTGATCAATAAAACAATCATATTGTAAAAATCTCCCACAAAAATAAGGAACTAATTATGAAAAATACAATTTGTCAAAGTTGTGGAATGCCAATGGCAAGTCAATCTGTTCTAGGCACTAATGCCGATGGGTCTATCAATCAAGATTACTGCAAATATTGCTATCAAGATGGCAAATTTGTAGACGACGTAACAATGGAAGAGTATATCGAGATGTGTTCTCAATTCGGCAGCCAAGCCGGTATGACTAACGAAGAAATGCGAAAGTATTGCACTAAGTTGTTTCCAACCCTATTAAGGTGGAGAAATTAAAAAATAAGTTATACACAATAGCAGCATAAATGTGGATAAGTTACAATCCCGTAAAACACAACTATACTTATACACTCCTGGCAAACTACTCTGTTACAAAGTTCTTAAGACGCACTCCGGTGCTTAAATTAACATCGGCAGCGCTGGTGTGTCAAGTGGCTATGTCTGCCTCTTGGCTTTCATAATAATACACTTTGTTATAATAAAAAAAAGAATAAGTCGGTTCAACAGCTTTGTTGTTTATCCAAATTATTCTTTTTTTTATTATTTTCCATTCATTTTTGCGATATCTCAATTAAAAGTTTACATCAATGGCGAGAATATCTTAAGCAGAGCCCCATACATCTTGCTGCCAATTCGTCGACGCTTAATAGATTTGTAAGTCAGTTGATCAGAATAAGGAAGTAGTTCTCTTATTGCGTCAAAGGCAGCCGAGGCAATCTTGTCATCATAAATCACTATGCCGTTCTCGAAATTAGTATACATCTTGCGGCTATCAATGTTGCCACAGCCTAACATCAAGTTGGAATTATCTATAATCATACACTGCATATCCAATATTCCATCTTCTAGTGCAAAAATCTTAATTCCTTCCTTAATTAACTCGTCGTAATTGGTATAACTAAGTTCTCTCTTCCATCTCGAAGCGTAATTCTTGGACACAATTATATTAACATCTATTCCACACCTTGCCGATGCCACTAGACTGTTTCTGGTCTCGCTGCCTATTAATAGATATGGGCTAACCACCCATATACTCTTGTTGGCAAGATTAAGCAAATTATTCTGGATATTCTTGCACACACTTTCTTTGACCATAGGCGTCGTTTCAAATGGTTGCACAAAAGTCTTTGACTTAACCTTAGGATAAGACTTGTCAATATATTTTTCTAACACCAAAGCATCTGTTGAGCCAAATAGATTCCAGTTAGATACAAAGTTTTTAACAATACTGATTACAGCATCTCCCTTGACATAAACTGCCGACGCTATCTTCTTGGTCAAATTGGTGCCCACATTAACATCCTCTCGATAGTCATCATCTATGCTTATCTGCCCCACAAACGCCTCAGATCCATCTACAATAATTGTATTGTTATAACTACGCAAAGTACATATTCTGCCAGCTGCAAAAGTAATAGGGTTAAAAGCCCTGGTCTCTATCTTATGATTATACAACTTCTCAAAAGTTCTATTATCCTTAAACGCATTTAGCGAGTTATAATCGTCATATAACAATTTAATCTCTACACCTGCAAAACTTTTCTCTTTCAAAACCTGAAAAACATCATTCCACGCATTACAATCGTGCATACGACTGCACTCTATAAATATGTATTTCTTTGCTGATTTAAGTTCTCTCAAAACCGCGTCAAAATATTCTTTGCCGTTAGCTATATATTGTACATTATTATTCTCATACACGGGGGCATTAAGTGTGGCGTTAAGGTATTTAGATGTTTTGTTGATAGGCGAACTTTTGCTAGACAATGTTTCTAGCACAGCATTATTTTGTTCGACAGTATAGCCTGTCTCTAGGTTGGTCAATTCTCGCCACTTCACTCTATATCTTTTCCTACCACGCAAATTGGTAGAATATCTTATCAAACTAAGTGCCACTAATGGCAAAATAGTAGACATCAATACCAACAGCAAGTTGTTCTTTGGGTTAGAATTTTTGAAAAAAATCATAACAAAGAAAATTGCAGTAAATATTAGGCAAGTATAGAAATACGCTGCGTGACTAACAAATATTGTTAAGCACACATATAGCGCAACATTAAGCAGCAATGCAAATATTATATTAAAACTTTTGGAATAAAAGAATGCTCTTAATCGCTTCATTCGATCACCTTTTGTTATCGATTAGTTACGTTTACATTTTAGTTAAATTAATTACCAATCCAAAATTTAGCTAATGAACATAATCTTCAACAAGTCGCAAGTATCTAACTTGTTTCAAAATATGAATTCTACATCGTCACTGCCGCGGGCCTATGCTTTTCCTTTCAGTCGCTTCTTGTAATACTCGCTTTCTTCGTAAAAATTGGCACCATCTTGACTCTGAAAATACACTCCCACGAACTTAGGATTCTTGTATTTTAATAAAGTATAAGCAGCTCGCTTACGAGCACCGCCAACAATTTTCTCACTAGCCTTTTGACTACTCTCTATGAATACATTATATGCACGCACTCTGCCTGCGTTGTCTATAACCGTAATGCCGTCATAGTTAAGCATTGTAGTAATTAAGTCGGCATAACTAGTCAACTTAAATTCGTTATAATTTTTGCTCTGTAAGAAAAGTTTAGAAAACTCAATCGGCTCTTTCAGCCAAATCCCGTCTTCTAGAAAATTCTTGTTGTCAACATAATCTTTGTCTATCACTAGACATATCGTGCCATGCAATCCCTTAAACAATTTTTGGAACACATTGGTGTAAATATTGCGGATGTCATCTAATTTGCGCTTAGACTTCGTGTTAATCTTGCTAGTGCAAGCATTAACAAAGTTCTCTATCTTGCTATCCCAATCGAACTCAATATTATCTGTAAGATTAAATGACACACTAACTTTGTTATCCTTAATCCCCTGTACCACAATCATTCCGCCGCTAACAACCTTGATGTTAATTAACGACAGCTTGTTCTGCAAACTCTCCTTAAATTGATTAAATGCCAATTGATTAAGCGATTTGTCTTTAATGCTGTTAAGAACCTTAATTAGGCCATATTCTACAAAATCCTCGCCATAATTGATGTACAGCTGCCAATCATTCTTACAAAAACACATTATTGCCTTGGTTCGCTGTTTGAAGTTCCTGCCGTCTGGGTCGTGAAAAAGGCTAAGTTTGTAACAATTAGGAATAGTCTTGACTAACAAATTAACATTGTTGGTTATGTATAGATCAGGCTTAATCTTAACCGATTCTTCCTCGTAGGTAGACATAGTATAGAAGAAATTAATTAACCTCTCCACATCTGGCTGAGTCATAGACGGAATTTCTAAGTCAAACAAGCTAACAACTGATTCTTTTGCTTCTTCGAAAAATATATTTTTTTCCATATTCACTCCCGCCTTTTTACTACTATCTACCGCCCACAATCTGTCCCAAATACCACTCATTCATCTTGTCGCACTTGGTCATAGTGTAGACAAAGTAAGAGTAAATATTCCCTCTAACATATTGTTATACCACATAACTATTAGTTATTACTTTAAGTATATATAAAAAAATAACAATTTTCAAGTATATTTTATTTTAATTTTTATTTTTTTTGTATTTTTTAATACAATTATACACACAGTCTGCTCAATACATTAACAACAATAATCAACGATATATTTTGAGACTAATTTTGATTACGCAACTCAGCAGGATAATAGTTCTTGCATACACCATTAACGACCTTGCCTCCACCCAATGGCAGCCCATTCCATATTATTGACACAATCCCATTCGGTCTATTGCATTCTATTATGTTGCCCGTAAGATAGATCTTCGCCTCCTCGTCAGACAACTCTAGTTGATTATAGAACAACTTGCCATAGGCACGGTAGAAATTGTGGTTAATCTTCAATACCCCACGAGATATAGTACCCACCACAGCCCCTACACTAAGCACATTGAGTTCACTATAATCCATATCAATGTCAGGAAGCGCATATATAGTGTTGCCTCGCTTCTTCATAGCTATATTAGTTATGTCCAGCACGTCTCTCAAAGCATCTTCGACAATCATTTTGTCTTTCTTGCTAAGTGGCACAAAATCTTTTGCGGCAAAATCCAACTCTTCTCTCTCTTCATCTCCATCACGCATAAGCAGTGCAACAAATTGCCCCTCGCCTATATGCAAATGCGGATATCTTCTTCCTGCCTTGTTCGTATCAATATCCCCTTCTCTATATCCTCTGGCCGTAATAGATCGCAGATTCTCCGGTAAATCAATTATGCGATAATCTGAATGTCTGCGCAAAAACTCTGCCACTACCTTCTCATTCTCTTGCCTATTATATGTGCAGGTGCTATATACCAGTTTCCCACCTCGCCTCAACGCATTACTAACCGACTCTAATATTTCTAATTGTCTAGCCGCACAAGCCGCCACTTCGGCATTGCTCCAACTATATGTATCTATATCGCTTTTGCGAAACATACCTTCGCCCGAACAAGGAGCATCAACCAGTATTTTGTCAAATACCCCGCACATATTGTCATAATCGGCAGGCTTAGAATTAATAATGGCAAAGTTGTGGTAATCGGTTTTTGTTAAATTTTCAAACAGAATTTTGGCTCGTTTGTACACATATTCGTTCGCAACAAGCAATCCACTTCCATTAAGCGCACGCAATATTTGTATGCTTTTGCCTCCCGGGGCTGCACACACGTCTAGTACGACGTCTCCCTCCTCTACACCCAATGCTAGCGCAGGAATCATCGCTGACGGATCTTGACTATACACCACTCCTGCGTGATTAAGTATGGTTGCACCTATTTTGCCAGTATATAGATATACATTGTCTAACTCCTTAGACTTGGTAATAGATAGTGGCATATGTTCGGTTATAAAATTATCATTAACCAAATTGTAATTATAGTTAAATCCCTTGACTTCATCCATACTCAGAGCCTGCAAGAAGTCATCTGCTTCAACGCCAAGCAAATCTCTCATATTGTCTACAAAATCTTTTGGTAACATACACCCTCCTTAATTTGCTGATTATTTACAATTTTACACAAGTAGTAAATCTTTGTCATCTGTCCCGCTATTACTGCATCGGTATATCTAAGACACCTGTCACTAGCAATTAAATATTAAGACTAAGATTGTATACATAATTCTTCTTAAGATTGTATCGTTGGCAAATGGTTGCAACCGCTTCTTTCTTGCTAAGTCCACCCTCTACCAACTCGCGCAGTTCGCTCACGATAGTCTCGTCAGCAATTGCGTTATTGTCAATTTTGGCTCCCTCTACACACACAACAAACTCGCCTTTGACCACTCCTGTGTATCCGCCGGCCAGCGTACAATGTGTTACTTCTTCAAACTTCTTGGTCAATTCCCTTGCCACACTAACCGCTCTATCCCCAAACGCATTATATACATCTACAAAAAAGTCGTTTATCTTGTGTGGCGACACATAATATATCGTAGTAAACGTACTAGAGGATAGTCGATTTAAGAGGTCATGCCTTTCTTTACCCCGTTCTGGCAAAAAACCTATAAATGTAAATGGCGCACTCATTCCGCTAAGTACAAATGCATTAATTAATGCACTTGGGCCAGGCACAACAGACATAGGCAAATTGTGGTCTATTAATGCTCTAACAATAACATTGCCGGGGTCGGATATCCCAGGAGTCCCCGCATCGGAGATTAGAGCAACTTCTTTGCCGTCCGATATGTCTTGCACAATTGCTTGGCACTTCTCTTTCTCGTTGTATTTGTGATAAGACACACACTTCTTATCTATATTATAATAGTCTAGCAAAACTTTGCTGGTGCGAGTGTCTTCGCACAAGATATAATCTGCTCGTTTTAGCGTTTCTATTGCTCTGGCAGATATATCCCCCAAATTGCCAATTGGCGTTGCGACTAAATATAGCATTTGTCTATTAGTGGGCAATCTTCAGTCCCACTTTACCTCCCTTAACTGATTTGATAAGCACTACGCTATCTGGTTTTGATGTTAATATCTTTATTTCTTTTGGTTCTATCCCCACCTCGCGCATTGTGGCAAATACATCTACCAACCTTGTAGCAGGATAGCAGCAGTAGAATTTGCCGCCTTGCTTAAGCAACCGAGCCGCTTCTCTTATAATCTCTGACATCGTAACCTTGACTTCGTGCCGTGCTATAGATTCTTCCTCAGACTCTCTCTTAAGTGGACTCGTAAAATATGGTGGATTGCACACAACTGTATCTATTCTTACATCTTTTAACTCATCGGCGACCCCTTGCAGCGGGCGATTAATAACTGTAAAGTTGCGTAATTGGTTGTACTCTATACTGCTCTTGCTCATCTGCGCCAACTCGGGTTGCAATTCTATCATATATGTATGACCTACATTATTCTTGGCACTGACCAGCACACCTATCACCCCACTGCCGCTGCATAGATCAACTACATTGCCATTATTTCTAACGCTGACATAATTGGCCAAGGCCACAGCATCCGATGTAAAACGATATCCGCTCTTAGGCTGATAGATAAATAAATTATTAATTTGTAAGTCTTCTAACACCCAATCTCTCATTATTCTTGCTCTACTTCTTTGTCTATATTACCATCGTACTGGCAACCCATAATTCGCATTTTGCGTATATTTGTATTGCTATGCTATACATCGCTTCGCCATGTTTTGATAGTTTATCGTTTTGGCCGCAGATTATCATAATGTACTAATCAATAGTTAACTAGGATTTATCCCCAACCTTGTTCAGTTTGATTATATTCTCGTTGATCATCCGAATCCGTTACGTTATTAATCTTTGAGTGGCCTAGTATATTATTTGTTGCCTATGTTACCCTTGTCGCAATAACCTGTCGGATTGTATTATAAAATAGTGGGCAAAGCGCCTAAGCCTGTCCACCATTACTATTAGCAAATCTCTTGTAACGTTTTCCCTTTTTTCGTTTTTCTGGTTTTGGCATTTCCGCAGCATCTGACGAATTTCTTGCTTTAGGATCATTGCTGTGCTTCATTGCGTTTCCGCGTTCTTTTGCGGTATTGTCTTTGGCATTTGCTTTATTGATTGCAACATCAGAATTGGCGGCGTTGCTAGGCTTATTCTTATCCATTGATTTTTTGTCCCCCTGTGCCGTTTTATCAGCGGCAGTCGCCGACTCATTGCCTATTTTGCCATTATTATCATCGCTAGTTCTATTATCTTTGCCTTCAATCTTAGAATTATCGGTATTTTTGTTAATATTTAACCGATCTAATGGATACTCGGCTACCTTGACTTCGTCGCCTTTCTCTATCCTACACAATACGGTCTGCTTAAGAATATTGTTAGACACAACCGTTCCTTTGCCATCTGGTGTGCACACACATGCATTGACCTTAGGACACTTGCTACATAGTTCGCTATATGTCTCATTTTCAAAAGCAAGACAGCACATCAGTCTGCCACAAGTTCCGCTGATTTTGGTTGGGTTAAGTGACAAATTTTGAGTCTTTGCCATCTTGATAGATACTTTGTCAAAGTCAGATAGATACTGCTTGCAACAGCATTCTTTGCCACACACGCCCATACAGCCAATCATTTTGGCTTGGTCTCTGATTCCTATTTGCCTTAGTTCTATCCTCAACTTCATTGCCGCCGCCAATTCTTTGACTAGATCACGAAAGTCCACTCTGTCGTCTGCCACAAAATATATCATAATTTTGCCGCCATCTAGACTAAATTCGGCATCCACAATCTTCATATCCTCATTATATTTACGAGTGATTTCTTTTGCCAAATTTTTCATCTCTTCGGCGCGGATATCTAGTTCCTTGCTCTTGGCAATATCTTCAGCAGTGGCAATACGATCGAACGTAAAGCCCTCATCTGCCCTTCCTTCATTATATACAGCAAGCACTCTGCCTAGCACAATACTCTTGTCGCTATCTATCACAACCATATCGCCTGCTTGCACCATATCGCTTGCTTGTAACATTATCGCTTTGCTGGATTGTTTTATTTTAACTTCTGCTATCTGCATATATATTTTGCCTCCAAAATTCCAAACAATAGATGATCTATTATCCCGTTTGGATTACAATTAAATTTGTTTTTTGCCTTGCAATCGGTTATAAGGCTTGATATCATTACCACTGCGGCAGTATTAACTTTGGCGTCTTTGCCTGCCGCCCAGTCTTCCATTCTCGCTAGATATAATTGCAAGAAAGTATCTAGCATTTCTTCCAAATCATTTTTGTACTTGATTAGAATTGCGGAATATTGCAGGACCTGAGCACTGCTGCTAAGGTTATTTATTACATTTGTCACGTCTTCTATCATCGCCTTAGACTTGTTGTTTCCGGCCAATTTGTTGGCGATATCCAACCTGCCTCCCGCAATTATTGTAATATTGTCTAATAATTCCGCAGATATATCATTGTGGTTATCTGTTACATATTGTCTGATAGCGCCGCTACTAAGTGGCGCCTCTATAATTTTCTTAGACCTACTCTCAATTGTTTTTAATACACCATTTTCGCTACTGGCAGTTAGCAAAAAGATACTGCTCTCTGCAGGTTCTTCTAAAACTTTTAACAAGGCATTCTGGCTCTGCGGATTGGCTCGATCAATATCATTAATTACATATACTTTATAATCTTTCTCAAATGGTCTAACTATGTTGTCTCCGACAATGCTTCGACTCTCTTCTACAGTCAACTTATCTGATTTTGGATAAATTTTTAAGTCAGGCAAATTGTTGTGCTCTATCCGAACACAACTATCACACTCGCCACACACATTGTGCTTGGTACAAAATAATTGCATAACAAAATATCTGGCATATTCTGCCCTTAGTCCATCATCAGGCTGTATGATGAGATATGCGTGTGCCAAAGATTGCGTGGCCAAGTCTTTGCCAAGCAATGAATAAGTCATTGAATTGTGATAAATTTTGATTTTGTCCATATCCGCTCTTTATTGGTTAATTATTATCTGTTTGTCTAGCCGCCAATGCGTCTATTATAATCTCTGGCTAAATATCCGCAGAGTCTTCTAATATCAGTTGTGCCAGATTACGAGCAGCATAAGGGATGTAATAAGCCGACATTTTCTTCTGCACATCAGCATATGTGCCTTTGTCTATAATCAATTTGGCAAGTCGTGTCTTGATATCCTTATACTGCCTGCCATTAATCAA
>CAMEKS010000042.1 GCA_945921465.1 uncultured Clostridia bacterium
ATATGCATCACTACAATATGCCTGCTTACTCAACTGGCGAGGCTAGGCCATTGAAGTCTGCTGGTCGTAGAGAGATAGGTCATGGTGCATTGGCAGAGCGTGCACTTCTTCCTGTACTTCCTAGTGAAGAGGAATTTCCTTACGCTATTCGTACTGTCAGTGATATTCTTAGCAGCAACGGCTCAACCAGTCAAGCAAGTGTTTGCGGCAGCACTCTTGCTTTGATGGATGCTGGCGTTCCTATTAAGGCTCCTGTGGCTGGTGTAGCTATGGGTCTAATTAAGGATACCGAATCTGATAAGGTCGCTATTCTTACAGACATCCAAGGGCTAGAGGATTTCTTGGGTGATATGGACTTTAAGGTAGCAGGAACCGAAAAAGGTATTACTGCTATTCAAATGGATATTAAGATTAAAGGTATCGACGAAAAAATATTAACCGAAGCATTAGAGCGTGCTAGGGTAGGCAGATTATTTATCTTGAAGAAGATGACTGATGTAATTGCTGCACCTAGACCAGAACTTAGCCCTTATGCTCCTAAGATTATTTCTTTCAGTATCAATCCAGACAAAATTAAAGATGTTATAGGATCGGGCGGTAAGATGATTAATAAGATTATCGACGAGACTGGTGTGAAAATTGACATCACTGATGACGGAATTGTATCTATCGCAGGTGTCGACCCTGCTATGAGCGAGAAAGCTAAAGAAATAATCTTAAGTATTACAGAAGATGTTGAAGTAGGCAAGACCTATACTGGAACTGTAGAACGAATTTTGCCATTTGGTGCATTTGTTAACTTAGGATATGGCAAAGAGGGTATGATACACATTTCTAAATTGTCAGCTAAGAAAGTAGAGAAAGTAGAGGATGTTGTTAAGATTGGTGACAAGGTAGAGGTATCTGTTATCAAGATTGACAAGGGCAAAGTTGATTTAAGATTATTAGGCGTATTTGCAGATTAATAACAAAAAAAACGATACTCCATATCTATTGAGATAAGGAGTATTTTTATATCCATTTGCTTAACAGTATTTGTAGCAAAAAATTTATTTTATTAAATAATTTATCTATGAAAGTAGTTCTCTATTATTAAATATTTTTATTTACAAAATAGTGCCATTATTCAGTTATTTTTAGTTTTTATTGCACTGTAATGCTATTTTTATCAAAATGTAAATTGGTTATTTCTTACAACTTGTTTGTTTCTATATAAATTTGATTGCTAATAATATGAGATTTCAAAAAAAATAGCCAAATTATTTGAGATGTTTTCAAATATTTGACTACAAAATTTTATAAAAAAAACCGTACAATTGGCTTCGAAACCGTTACGAATAACATCTAAGATAATTAGACTCATCCAAAGCTTCCTTATGGCACATAATCTAATCCACTTAATGCTGCTTTCTTCCGAACCTGACATGGTTCGTGGCAGATCATTGCATAAGACCTTGAAATCAACACCTAACTATAACAGATAATTATTTGCACAATGACATCCCTCAAGCCAACCTTTCAGTCCTGCATATAGTTGGTTTCAGGTTACAGGGCACAACTAACTCCCCACCTAGTACGGTATGGGTATTGTATCAAAAAATATAGCTAATTGCAAGTATTATTTGGATACTATACCAAAATAGTTTGAAAAATATATATATTTTTGTTATACTCTACTATGTATTTGTTTAATCAAAGCAATAACCATAATTAAGTTAATAACATAATATTTTAGTGTGGTTTATTATTTTCTGACAGTTTGTGTGGTATAGTATATTTTAGCATTTTAGTTAAATGTTTATTATTCACTAGTATTTTGTTAGTTAATTTTTTTAGAAATAATATAATAATTATTTGGAGTGTATTACAATGGTACGGAATAGTATGGCTAAGAGATTTATTTCTTGCTACAACACAATAGATCAAGCACTAAGGGTTCAGGGCAATATGTCCAAATCTATTAGTTATACCGAGGTTATCCGTAAAGCCGCTAGAACCAATGGAATTGTGAGAAAATATGAGGATGTATTGATAGATTATGGTAGACTTCGTAATGCTATTGTACACTCTGCCGACGATTCGCAGGTTATTGCAGAACCTAATCAAGATGTGGTAGAGAATTATGAGAAAATAGCATCTCTTATTTGTACTCCACCTTTAGCAGTGGACACAATCTGTAATAAGAATTTTGCCAGCCTTAATTACGATGTATTGATTAAGGATGTAATGGTATATATTTATCAAAGTGGATTTAGTAGTATTCCTATTTACAAAGATGGTATGTTGATTGGTGTGGCTAATGCAACAAAAATCACAAGATTGCTAGGCAAAAAAATGTATCAGAAAGTGGACATCAAGGAGTTCTTAGAGACTGAAACTATTGAGTCAGCATTAAAGGATCTTCAAGAAGACAACTATTATACAATTACTAACGAGAAGACGACGCTAGACAAAATCTTGGCACTATTTAGCGAGAATAGGAAATTATTGCTGATTGTAATAACCAAAAATGGTAGTTTGCTTGAAAAGCCAATAGGTATTGTCACTGCTGGTGATATAATGGATATTAATAAAATTTTGGATAATTATAGCAAGAAATAGTTAACTATCATTGATTTTTTGATAAAAATAATATACAATAACAATATTATATACATATTCAAAATGCTTACCAAACTATCAAATTTATGATTAATTGGACAAGCAGCTGATAGTATATTTTATACTAATGGGATTAGAAAATATAGAGGGAAATATTTATGATGAAGACAGATTTATGTATTATCAATAACAATTACGAGGCATATGATGGCAAGGCAGTTACTGTAGGTGGCTGGGTTAGAAGTGCTAGAGATTTAGGTTCTTTTGGTTTTATTGACCTTAATGATGGAACCACATTTAAGGGATTGCAAATAATTTGTGATGATAATTTGGTAGGATATGACACTGCCATCAAACTTAATGCCGGTTCGTCAATTTTGTGTCAGGGTACAATAGTTCTTACTCCTGGCAACAAGCAGCCATATGAGTTAAAGGCAACTAAAATAGAAATACTTAATGCTACTGACGAAACTTATCCCATCCAGAAGAAACGACATACTCCAGAATTTCTTAGAGATAATGCAGTATTAAGATCTCGTACAAACATATTTAATGCAGTATTCCGTATTAGAAATACTTGTGCATTTGCTATCCACGAATTTTTTCAGAAAGAAAACTTTATGTATGTTAATACACCAATTATCACTAGTGCTGACTGCGAAGGTGGTTCGGATGTATTTAGGGTGACTACACACAAGTTTTATGACAAAAAATATATGGAGACTGCTACACCAGAGAATGATTTCTTTGGTAAGAATGTATTTCTTACTCCAACCGGTCAGTTAGAGGCAGAAGCGTTTGCTTTGGCTTTTAGCAAAGTATATACTTTTGGGCCAACATTTAGGTCAGAAAATAGCAATACTACTCGCCATGCCAGCGAATTTTGGATGATAGAGCCGGAAATGGCTTTCTGTGATTTGAAAGGCGATATGGAAGTAATGGAGAAGATGATTAAGTATATTATTAACTCTGTATTTTCTAAGAATATGACCGAATTAGAATTCTTGGATCAGTTTGTAGAAAAAGGATTAATAGATAAATTACGCAATGTTGTTAATCACGATTTTGCTCATTGTACTTATACAGAGGCAATTGACATTTTGAAGAAGCATAATGACAAATTTGAGTATAAGGTTGAATGGGGCTGCGATCTGCAATCAGAACATGAGAGATATTTATCTGAACAAATATTTAAGAAGCCTGTATTTGTAACTGATTATCCTAAGGATATTAAAGCATTCTATATGCGAATGAATGAGGATGGCAAGACAGTCGCTGCCTGTGACTTGCTTGCGCCAGGTATTGGTGAAATTATTGGTGGTAGTCAGCGTGAAGAGAGATATGATGTATTGCTACAGAAGATAAAAGATTTTGGTCTAAAAGAAGAAGATTATAGGTGGTATTTAGACCTTAGAAGATTTGGAAGCGTAGTTCACTCTGGCTACGGATTGGGCTTTGATAGAATATTGATGTATGTAACTGGTATGACCAATATTAGAGATGTACAATTCTGTCCTAGAACTCCTAGAAACTGTAATTTTTAATGAGTACAAATATTAGTTTAATATAATCGGAAGTTTTGTCTGAATGCACACGAAGCAAAGCGAGTGTATATTCAAGCAAAACTGATGTTAATTCAATCTATGGTGTCGTTGGGACAACGGATTTGCGTTTACAAACTGAGTTGCGAACAAAGTGAGCAAATCTACATCACATAGATTACACTAAGTAATAATATTCAAAACTATTTTCATTAATTTATACAATTAATCACAATGTGACAATGATATACAACTTGTTTTGCTGTAATTATTGTGTTTTGTTTACTATAATTATGCCAAAATAGACAAAAAAGTATAATTTTTGCACAAAACTTGTTGCAATTAGGTGTAATATTTGATATAATTAGACGCTTTTATAATAAAATAAAACCTATGGGGGTGGATAATAATGGCAAAAGAATGTTGTATTTGCGGAAAGTCTAAGGTGGCAGGAAATCAAGTAAGCCACTCACATATTGCCACTAAGAGGAATTGGGAAGCCAATCTTCAGAAGAAAGATGTTGATATCGATGGCAAATTGACTAAGAAATATATCTGCACAAGATGTCTAAAGACTATGAAGAAAAACGAGAATAAGTAATCGATAGATTTTATTAGATTTTTCAACTACAGCTAATCAAGGCTGTAGTTTTTTTATGTCTATAAGATTTTGTATTAATTTTATAATAAATAGATATTAAGTTATAAAATTTAATGATTAAATTAATATTTCTTATTATTTGAAATATATAATTTATTTTTAATTATTATAATTGTAAGACTAGTGTTTTTGAAGTATTCTTTTATTATTATGATAATATACATTTAATATTTAAGAAATAATACTATATATTAGTAAAATATTGCCAAACTATAGGCATTTATTTGCAAATATTTTCAAAAAATATTACAATAATTTTGAATAGTTATTATTTAATTTAATAGGGGTGTTATGTTTAGTCTATTTCAATTATTTCCAGATGATCCACGAATGGCTGTGGCGTGCACTGTTTCTCTTGTATTAGTTTTATTGATTTCATTTAGTTGTCACGAATTTGCTCACGCACATGCTGCCTTAAAATGTGGTGACCCTACTGCCAAAGCTATGGGTAGACATACACTTAATCCAATGGCACACATTGATCCTATTGGATTTGTGTGTTGTATGTTATTTTGTTTCGGATGGGCCAAGCCAGTTCCTATCAATCCACTTAATTTTAAGGATTATCGCAAAGGATATGTCAAAACTTCGTTAGCAGGTGTTATTGCCAATATTATTCTTGCTTTTGTTGGTTGTGGGTTATTGCACTTATATATTTTTGTTGCAATCAAAGCAGGTTGGTTTGAGACAATGAATACTTACTTATTCTATATGATTTTATATTTTTTCTCTTTCTTGTTTACTATTAATATAAGCTTGTTTATATTTAATCTATTGCCAATTCCTCCTCTTGATGGATTTAATGTTCTTGACGCTTGTACTAAGTCAGATAACAAATTTGTTAATTTTTTGCGACATTATGGTATAATTATTTTGCTGATTGTTGTATTATTGTCCGATTACACATTAGCATATTTGGTTAATTGGGTGGGCTATCCTATAGAGATGTTCTGGTTAATGGTATTTGGTTGGTTTGCATAATTATAACGTGTTAGTGTTAGAGTAGAGAGATAAACTAATAATTTTATATTGTAATTATTTATCATATGTTGAGAATTATTTATTAATTTATAAGTAAAATGTTGTTCATATAAGGAATTAATATGGAAGAAAATAAAGAAAATATGCTTTCTATTGAAGATAGTCTCGTATCAGACCAAAGATTTATAAATGCTGATAAAGATAACCAAATAGATAATAATAGCAATGTTGCCGATAATACAAATGCAGATATTATAGATTTGCCAGACGATAATATTGTACAGTTTCATTTTGCCGATCAAGTGGGACCGCTAGATTTGTTGTTATTTCTTATCAAGAAGAACAAACTTGAGATAGAAGATGTTAAGTTAGCAGACATAACTGATCAATATCTAGAGATGATTAAGGGACTAGAAAAAATTGATATGGAGTATGCCAGCGATTTTATTGTAATGGCATCTGAGTTGATAGAGATTAAGAGTAAAACTCTACTGCCTAGTCAAAAAGAAGAAGGCGAAGAAGAGGAAGATCCAGAAGAATTAATTAAGATGCGTCTGAAAGAATACGAATTGATGAAAGAGATGAGTGAAAAACTTAAGACTATAGAAAACAACGATTCTTTTTATAAAGCGCCAGAGCCAGAAGCGGGTAAGTACAGAGTTGTCATTAAGGATATGCAGTTAGATGCATTGCTAGATGCTTTTACCAAGTTTATGCTTAAGAATGTAAAGAAAGATGCTGCAGACAACGAGGTAAAGCAGGTAGAAAAAGAGAAATTTACGGTAGAGCAAAAAATAGCGGGCATTAAGGATGCACTAATTAATCGCAAACAAATAAAGTTTAGTGAGTTAATGTCTAAGACAATATCACGCAACGAGATAGTTACGACTTTTATGGCGTTATTAGAATTATTGAAATTGCAGACAATTAGGGTCAAACAAAATGATTTGTTTGAAGATATAGATATAATAAAGGTAGAAGATAATGAATAATTTGAAACAGATTATAGAGGCAATATTGTTTGTATCAGGAGATGCTGTAGCTTATGAGGACATATCCGACAAATTGAATATGGACATTGAGGAAGTTAAAGCTGCAGTAGAAGAATTAAAGAAAGATAAAGAGCAAAGCGAATCAGGTGTGCAAGTAGTTATATTTAATAACAAAGCACAACTTGCGTCTAACAAACAGTACGTTAATGAGATTACTGAGGTTCTTAATCCTATTAGAGAGCGTGCATTGACTAGGGCAGTGCTAGAGGTGTGCGCTATTGTTGCTTATAAGCAACCTATTACACGAATGGAGATTGAAGCCATTAGGGAGTCGAAGAATTGTGATTATGCTGTTAATGCTTTGCTAGAGAATAATCTAATAGAGGTGGTTGGCAGGAAAGACACTGTTGGCAAACCACTTCAATTTGGTACAACCGATACTTTTCTTAAGAAATTTGGGCTAACTAGTATAGGAGATTTGCCAGATTATGAGGAATTATTGGATCGCATTAAGGTGTTACACGAATCTTATAGTAAAAAAGATGAAAGTTTATTTAATTTCAATAATATTCCACAGGACTTAGAGAAAGAAGAGGTAGAGATGGCGTCTGAAGCGAGTATATCTACTATGTCTGACGAAGAAGTCCTAGATAATCTTAGCAACGTGGCTAACGAAGAGATATTTCAACTAGACGATGACGACGACATTAAATTTGTCTAAATACTATTGTGGATATACACATATACTAATAGTAATACTTATAGATTATATTGAACTAACATTTTTTATTAGTTAGCACTATAGGTAGTAAGAAAGTAATAAAATATTGTATTAATAATTTTTGTTAACAATCTTAAAACTAGAAATATTTGTAAATATATAAAATTATTTTGATTATTTTTCAAAAAACATATATAACAATTCTAAATAGTAAAATACTAATATGTAAAGTTCCAAATTATAATAAAAGGGTTGATTTTTTTGCCTATATTAGATATAATAACCTTGTACAATCTCAGTATAGTGTACAAATTTAACTATGGAGGTAAATATGGCTGTAAAGACATCTAATGTATATGGTAAGATTACCATTGACGACAATGCTATAGCGTGCGTGACTGGGCATATTGCTAGAGAGTGCTATGGTGTGGTTGATTTAACAAGTCGTGGATTTATAGGTTCTTTTTCCTCTGTTAAGAAGAAGTCACTTTCTAATGGGGTTAAAATTAAGACAGTAGGGAATAGAATTTATATTGACTTGGATGTTATTTTGAAATTTGGTGTTTCTATTTCTACCGTTACAGATAATCTTAAGAGTTCGATTAAATATGGTGTTGAGAGTTTTACCGGTATGATTATCGACTCGGTTAATATTAATGTGGTTGGCGTACGTGTATAGTAATTGCTACAATAGTGATATTTACATTACGCTTCGGATATAGAAGGAGCAGATATATAAATGCAAAAGAGTATAAATAGTTTGATGTTTAGGAAAATGCTAAACGCAAGTGCTAAAATTTTGGACGAAAATAAAAAATTAATTGATTCATTAAACGTTTTCCCTGTCCCAGATGGCGATACAGGAACTAATATGAATCTTACATATAATAGTGCTATTAAGGAAGTTAACAATTGTCTCGACAATAGTTTTGCTGCAATCAGTGATGCTTTGGCCAAAGGTGCGCTTAGGGGTGCTAGAGGCAATTCAGGCGTTATTTTGTCCCAGATATTGAAGGGTATGAGTACAGTATTGGCAAAGGCTGAAGAGAATGTGACTACCAAAGTTTTTGCTAAGGCATTGGTTGAAGGGTCTAATGTTGCATACAAGGCTGTAACCAAACCAAAAGAGGGAACAATACTTACAGTAATTAGAACAATGGCAGAGTCTGCTACTA
>CAMEKS010000043.1 GCA_945921465.1 uncultured Clostridia bacterium
AGTGTGCTTAGTAATGATGAAGCAAGAGTTAGATTATTTGCAGAAATAATGTCATTATTGCAGACCAAAGGATATGCAGGCGTTAATATGGATATGGAATATATTTATCCTGAGGATAAAGATTTGTATTCAGATTTTTTAGCCAAATTATCCACTTTATTGCATAACAACAACTATTTGTTAGCTGTTGCAGTCGCCCCTAAGACATCAGACAATCAAGAGGGATTTATATATCAAGCGCATGATTACGAGGCTATTGGCAAAGTTGCTGATATGGTTATAATAATGACATATGAGTGGGGATATCTGTATGGTGAGCCACAAGCAATTTCTCCAGTAAATAAAATGGAAGAAGTTGTGAGATATGCAATCTCACGCATCCCAGCTAACAAGATTTTGCTTGGTGTATCCAATTATGCTTATGATTGGTCATTGCCATACATTAAGGGCACTGCTGCTACATATCTAAGTAATTCTGCTGCCCTAAAACTAGCAAGAGAACGAGGCAGCCAGATTATGTTTGATTCGGTTGCTCAATCGCCTTTCTTCCGATACTATGAAGGGAATGTTGAGCATATTGTGTGGTTTGAGGATGTGCGTACTCTAGCAGCAAAACTAGATCTGGTAGAGAGATACGGATTGCTGGGTATTAGTTATTGGAATATTAATTTCTTTATCAATCCTTCAGGGCTAATTAATACTAGGAATAACAATTTTAACCTTTGATATTAATTAAGGAAGTAATACAAAGGTGTTAAATTAGTTAACAAAAATTTCATTGTAATAATCTTAATAGTTATATTATATATAATAAACAGTCAAGCCCTATCATATAATGGTGATAGGGCTTGTGGATGTATAATGATTAATAATCATATTGACTATTATCTGCATATTTGTTGGAATATCTATTATTGTATGTGTTGTTTATGGAATTGTAAGGGTAGTTGTCTGTAGAATATATTGATCCGTTGTATGGTTCGTTATCAATATACTGGGTATTAGGTTGGCTATTTTGATTGTTATAATACTGGTTATTGGTAGGCTGATTATTAAGTGTGTTAGTAGAGTTTTGGTCGACAGAGTATTTGGAAGATTTGTCGCTTTTCTTATTAGGGCTATTATTGGTGCTTTGGGTCGTGATATTATTTAGATCTACCAGTATAATATCTTTGCCAATTTTCACAATTCGGTGATAGGGGATAAATAATTCTGCATTAGATCGAAATAAATTAAATCCGCTTTTGCAGTTGGGTACAACTATTCCCAACACCCTAGCACAAGCAGTGTCTATTATCATATCTATTATGTTGCCTAATTTCTGACCATTGAAGACATTAACGACTTCTTTGGCACGCAGTTCGCAAAATGATATTTCCATATATATACCTTTTGTAATTAATATATGCAGACATTGACACAAAAAGTACTATTTTGTCGATAAAACAATGCTTAAGACTATAAGGTATTGATCATTGTTGTAATAGATTGTGTAAAATTTTTTGTAAAACATTATAAGATATTTTACATTTTATCACATATTTGTTACAATGAATTTACAATAATATAAAGTTTGTTATGCAAATATATACATAACTTATTTATAAAAATTAAAATACTATAAATTAACAACACATAGATTATGTGTAGACATATTTGTATTGTTTGGATAATTATAATTAACAAAGGATAGCGTAATATGAAATGTCCATATTGTGGAAGCAGCGATAATAAAGTGTTAGATAGTCGTAATTCGGACGAGAGTAATGCAATAAGAAGGCGTAGAGAATGCCTTGCTTGTTCCAAGCGATTTACTACTTTTGAAGCGATAGAGAATACACCAATATTGGTTATCAAGTCTGATGGCACCAGACAGGCATTTGATGTGGATAAGCTAAAAAGGGGCATACTCAGAGCCTGTGAAAAGAGACCAATTAGTATGGCTCAGGTGGACATAGTAATCAGTAATATTCAGAAGCAAATTCAGAACAGTCTAGAACAAGAGATATCATCTAAAGATTTGGGCGAAATGGTTATGGAGAGGCTGAAAGTTCTAGATGATGTAGCTTATGTCAGATTTGCTAGTGTATATCGCAAGTTTGCTGACATTACTCATTTTGTAACTTTCTTAGAAGAATTTCAGAAGAATGGTGGAGATAATCTGAATAAATAAGCGTTCAATTCTACACAATAATACAAGAAGGAGTATATACATATGCCTTTTTGTATTATTTTTTTTGTTATAGCATTATTATATACAACGATATTAATAAAGAGTAGTTGGACGAAATGGCTCATTATACTACTATGCATAAGTTATATTATTGGCTATTTTGTTGGTAATATCGCAATTGGAAGCGTTATAATTAATTGGATAAGTATAGTGTCGACTATTATAATAGTTATTTGGTTAAGTATGTGCACCATAGATTATAACAAAAGTCTACTGTTCACTAGTGTGATTGTAGTGGGATTAATATATTATGCATTACTATCATATAACTACTTGGTGTCAGTAGATTATTACATTGCCACAGCAGCAATTATTAGCCTATTGCCCATTTGTCTGTATATTAACAACTTAGGCGCCTCAGTACTATATTGTGTGTGCGTTACAGTAACCATCCACTTCATTGACGTATTGTATTGGTATCAAATAATAGACATTGCGCAATTTAACAATTCTAATTATCTCAATATGTTAGCAATATTAATATCTGCTGCAATTATTGTGTGTCAGTTTAGTCAATTTGTTAAGTATGTAAGGGTGTCAAAAAGGGACTGATTGATAGATTTTGCAAAATTAAAATATACTGCTATTATTTTGCGTATATATATACTTTTTGATATAATAGAGTAAGCGATAGTGCTTAAAGATTGGCACAATTATAGAGAGAAGATATTATGAAATGTAGGGTGTGCGGTACCGAAATAGAAGACGGAATAAAGAAGTGCAGCGTATGTGGAACTGTGGTGGATACAGATGGTAGTCTAAATGAGGCTGTATCTAGTATTTCTTCGCTTGCTAAGGCACTGAGGGCAAATAGGGAAAAATTTTCTCAAAGAATTAAGTCTGACAATGAAGCCGAAGATAACAATATAGAAGATTTGTATGTCAAGAATATGGATTATGGGTCGGAAATAATAGAAAAAGATGATGATTTTGACATCAATGCTTTTTATGAAGAGACCAAAGATATGGATGATGCAGATGTCAAAGAAGAACCTAGTAAGTTAGATAATGATGATAAAGCAGCAGATGCATACGATAATACAGAAGACTATGATATCGATGAGAATAATGACGATTATGTTGATGACGATAACAATGAGATAGATAGTTCGAATAGTTATAACGAAGATATGTCGAACGATAAAGATAAAGATATTGCAATCGCAAATAATTCTTACGACGCTACTGATAGTAATGGGGGATTTTCTATAACATTTGATAATGGTGACGAGACAGAGACATATCAGTTATCTAATGCAAACAATAAAGAAGATGTTGCGTCAGAATCACAACCAGAACTAGTTGAGGAAGACGATACTGCTATAGGAAATGATGACCTACAGTATAATAATACAGATACTTCAGATTTTGTGTCTGATGGTTATCTTAAAGAAACTGATTTTGTAAGTGATAATATTCAGGATGATGATAACAGTGGCGATGTAGAGCAAGAGAACGAGGGTAATTACAAAACGGCAATAGAGAGTGTAGATGATAATAGTGATATTGCAAGCGATTTCACAGCAATTGAGCCGCAATCCATCAATATAGAGAATACTGGTGCTATAGGACAAGAAACTGCCACTAATGGTACCGCCTTTGCCAAAATAGATGTTGTTAAGGTGCCTGCTGATCAGGCTAACCAGCCATTCGATTTTGTTATGCCGGGCACACAAGATGCTAATACGCCTGACACAACTACGGATGGGAATGATACTATTACACCTAATGCAGAAGACGCTGGCGTAATCAAAGCAGAAAATATACCATATACACAATTGCCAGAAGTTAAGAGTAGTGTAAGTGACACTAATCCGATAGTTATTAATCCAAAAGATGTGGTAGATAGTGCAAATAAGACTGATGGTGAAAAGGCCGACAATAATAAGCAGAATGGCAAAGGTGGCAAGGCTTGGGGTGTGATATCTCTAATTCTTATGATTATTGCAGGATTAGGCTGTATCGTGCTATTTAGTTATATATTGTTCTTGCAGAATATGACCGATGCTAATGCAGTGTTCCAATTTGTAATAGACTTATTCGCAAATACTAGTATTTTGGCTTACTTTGCATTAGGTGTGTTTGGTGTAGAAATACTTGCTGTTATTTTTGCAATTGTGCAGATAATAGTTAATGCTGGCAAATTTGCCAAGTTGGTTATAATATTTAATATCATAATATTAATAGCGATGAGCGTAGGATTGTATTTAACCAAGACATTCGAATTAATATTAAATGTATTAGGAATTGCCTAAAAAAACAAACCATAGTAATATCAATTTAGATAACTATGGTTTATTTTTTTTGCAAACATTTAGTTTAAGAACATTATACTTAATTGCTTGTTATCAACATCTATAATAATTTAACAATAAATGCAATTCTAAGATTATATAATTGTTAATAACTCAATTTATTTAGCACTAATTATTGTTATTGCATAGTAGGTAGGTTATTAGATATGACTTCTAATATATTATTAATATTAATTCCATGTTCACCGACGCCTTGGGGGATTTTTCTCATTGGCTTAGTACAGATATTTTTGATTAATTCAATATTAGGGTTATTAGAGATATGAATGGCAGTATATATCATATTGTCGCCACAATTAATAGAGGCATAAGATGCCATTTTGTATTTATATTCTAGTAGCAAGTCATTATTGCAAATACTTATATTAGGAAGAAATTGAATCAGGTATTGTCGAATAAGTTCTAGGATCTTACTTCCGATTTCCCAGCCATTAATGTAGAAGATTGCAATATCTATATCACCTGCATTTGCTACTATTGTGCCACCCATATTATATGAATGACATACGTTGATATTATGTTCTATAGCATATTGCTTATTATATTCTTCAGATTGACTAACAAATATTGTGGGGAAGGAATGAATTGCATAGAAAGCATCATTTTGCTTACTCTGTGCAGCTTTTTGCAATTCGGACTCAATATTATTTACATTAATTTGTCGCATTGGTTACCTCCTCTTGTGTGTCAACCACATAACTAACTGCTGTGCTTGCATCTGAATTATCGTGTTCGTCGTCGGTCGGGCTGACAATAGCGGTCACTTGTACCGAATAGGTGCCTGCTGGTAGGTTAATAATAGCCACATCATAACTAGTGGCAGTAGTCTCAATATTATTGACACAACCATCAGTAGTTGGGGTGTATTTAATTAAATATTTTGCAGCACCTGTAACTGATTCCCAGCTGATAATAGTGTCTGTTAATGTGGCAATAGGCGTAGCCAATTTCCAATCAGTTCCGTCAATATGCTTAAATTTAGCAGTTACATTATCCCCAGCCCAGTTGTAATTCTTAATAATTAAGTTATCAGTAACTATTGTTATACTTCGCGCACTTTTGTCGTATGCTATGCCTTTGCCATCGCCTGCGGTTGTGGGTAAATCTATATAGGCATTTTTGGAATGGTTAAACTGGATGATTTTGTCTGTACCAAGAGAATAATTAAGGGATGCTTTATCTAATTGGTTGACTGACGCTGGAATAAGAATTTTCTTAATATATGTATTAGAGCTTATCAAATTAGAAGCTAGTCTAGTAGTGCCTTCAGGTATAGATATCAGTTCTATTTCATTATTTTGCGAGCCATCAGCATTTGACATTATCGCTACATTATTAATAGCCCAACAATTTGTACCTGTAATTGTGTTTTGTGGCAATCTGTCTGGTGTCATTAGGTTTGCACGGTTGGTATCTCCACTTAGATTAGAGAATGCATAGATTGTAGGGCAATTATTATTAAAATACAAATTAATTTTACTTAGATCTGCGTCGTTGCGAAACATAGATGATAAACTAAATGAAGTGAAATAACTAGGGATAGTTAAATCTTGAGTGAAGTCGGCTCCACTGAATTGACCATCCCAGTTGGCGGTCTGGTTGTTGGGCCAAGTAAGTACTTTATTAATTTTTGCAGATACTGCTTTTAATGAGGACATACTACCAATTTCATATTCCTGAGGAACAACTATATTAAATCCGCCCTGAAATCGTATAATAGGTTCAGATACTGTACAATGAGATAGGTCAACAACTTGATTGCTAGAATTGGCCGCGACCTCTATTGGCACAAATGTCTCGTCATTAGTGATACTAATGCTTCCGGCAGTGTCACCAGTACTAACTACAAATTCAAGTGTATGAGTAGTAGATGTGGCACTATTGCCTACAGTCACAGGGGTGCATACAACTACATAATTGCTATCAGTAGTCGATTGCCACACAATGACGCCATTGTATATTACTTTGTTTAATTCAGTGCCATTATATATTACTTTAGATATATCGGTATTATTAATCTTAATAGACATCAATTACTCCTTTATTTGCTAGTAGTTATGGTTAGGGTAGTGCCATCTAATGAGAATGTAGGTATGCTGCTAATATTTGCTTTAGTCTGTAGTGTTGATTCTAAATTAGTTATGTTATCCGATTGTGTTGTAATATCTGATTCTAAGTTAGAGATATTGTTATTTAGCGATGCAATATTTGACTCTAACGTAGATATGCTGGCAGCTTGTGACGTGATAGTCGATTCTATGTTGGATATATTTGTTGCTTGAGTAGATATACTAGACTCAATATCAGATATTTTGTTTACCTGTGCTAAAATATCTGCAATTGATTTTGACTTGGACTGTGTTCCGATATCGGCTATATTGTTAGCGTATAATGTTCCACTATAGAATCCGTTATTGAATTTATTAGACGATGAACCAATGTTAACTGTTTCATTAGATTCTGGTACTATTTGATTATTATCAAATTTAATTGCTCCCGCTTTATTTGAATTATTAAGGAAATAAGGTCTTATATAGATGCCATTACGGCCTGACAAAACTGACTGATGTGATGAGTTGGCTTTTAGTTCTAATTGACTTAGCCCATTCTGATACATCGTAATAGTCTTGTTAGTAGCAGAGTTCTTGTTAAGCAAAATGTCTCCACCGAACTCGCTACTGCCATCATTTTTAACCTCAAAAGCATTCGAAGCCTTAGATACAGATCCATTGCCTACACCAAATAGTGTATCAGAATTTGGCATATTGTATTTGCCTACAAACGTCTGATAATCTCTACCCGATTGTAACCTATATCCGTGAACAAATGCACCATGATGTTTGGCTATACAATTTGCACCGCTAGCGTGACAAGCAGAAGCAGGCACCTCAGATATGACAGGCTCTACAATTTCCCACTTGTCTAGGTATTTTAGTGGGTTGGGGATATATTCGCCTGCGGAGATATCGGTCAGGGCACGAAAAACATAACCATTACGTTTGCACAAATTCCCTGCACTATAAGTAGTCGACTTAGAGTAAGATGGAATATCCATTAAGTGTTTACCATCATAAGTAAGGTCACCACCTGCGATATTACAAAATCCTTCGGCGGTAGAATATTGGCTGCCAGCGATATTGTATGCACCCATTGTAGTGGTGGCAGTGCCTTGATTAACATTGCCTACACCAGTAGCGGTGGCAAAATATGCTCCGTCTACTATAGTATTGTGATAACCTGTGGCAAAACCTTGATTTTCTGATATTTTGTTCTGTGCTCCAAATATTGCAGATTGAGCACCTTCGTTGTAGTTATTAAGGCCGCCAACTATCGATTCTCCATTGTCATTGACGTTATTGTCGCCCATTGTTATTCCGTTATCGCCCGAACTGACATTACCTATGCCCAAGATTAAGGAATTATTGCCTCCAGAGGTGTTGCTTGTGCCATAGATGTTAAGGTTAGTAGGATCTAGTTTGTATTGTTTGGTTACTAGTGTTGCACCCGAATTGTCTCCATTGGCTATAATGTCAGATATTTTTATATTAGTATCTATATCTGATACGCTGTATAGTCTATATCCGTTGCCTCCTATCTCAAACCATTCGTTTGGCATTGCATAATATCCGCCAATTGTTATATCTTCCTCTGTTTCCATTATTGTAACAGTCTTTGGTTCAGTTAAATATTTGCCATTAGATATGTAATTATTTGCCTCTATTGTATTACTTGCTATATCATTAGCGATTAGTGACCCAGAGTCACCATCTATAATATTTCGATTATTGGTGTAATTATTTGGCAAGTTGTCTATAGCATCTTTGTACTCATTACTAAAGATATTGGATGAGGATATTGAGCCCAATTCGATACTATCTAATTTGGCTTTGTAATTAGCATTAAAATTATTGTCGGTGTGTACATAATCTGCATCCAATACTATGTTTTCGTCGTATGGCATAGCACCTATTTGGTCACAAG
>CAMEKS010000044.1 GCA_945921465.1 uncultured Clostridia bacterium
ACTTCGATATTTTGGTCAAAAAATTGGCTGAGTACTCGTTGCAATTCGCCCTGAATAGTCTTGTGTCCTTTTTGTACCTGGTATCCCTTATATTTAGTCCCCAGATAACCAAATTCTATCTTTAATCGCATACTATTAATCTCCATATTGATATGTAATTATTGTACAACATATAATGACATTAAAAAAATAAAAATGGCTATTAATTCAAATTATTTGACTATAAATATATAAAAATATATACTACCAATAGTTAATAATAGATATAATAGTTGTTAGACATTTGCTAATACTAAATTCAACAATAACACTATTATTATCTCATTAAATATATCTATTAACAAACGATATTAATATAAAGGATGTAATGAAAAATGAGCAGAATTACTATAGACGGCAACACAGCCGCCGCAACTATCGCTTACAAGTTTAGTGATGCAGCAACAATATACCCTATCACTCCTTCTAGTACAATGGCAGAATTATGTGACCAATGGGCAAGTGAGGGCAGGAAAAATATATTTGGCAACACGGTAAGGGTAATCGAGATGCAATCGGAGGCTGGAGCCAGTGGGGCTCTGCATGGTGCACTTAGTGGCGGAGCCTTAACCACCACTTTTACAGCAAGCCAAGGTCTATTGCTGATGATACCTAATATGTACAAAATTGCAGGAGAATTAACGCCATGTGTAATGCATGTTAGTGCAAGAGCACTAGCCACACATGCCCTATCTATATTTGGTGACCATTCGGATGTAATGGCTGTTCGTTCTACCGGTTGGGCAATGTTGGCATCTGCTAATGTCCAAGAAGCTATGGATATGGCGCTAATTGCCCATTTGTCTACCCTAAAATCAAGTGTACCATTTGTACATTTCTTCGATGGGTTTAGAACAAGCCACGAAATTAACACAATAGATAGTATTTCTGACGAGACAATCGCCAAATTAGTACCTTGGGACAAAATATCCGAATTCAGAGCCAGGGCGCTTAATTCTAACAATCCTCATGAGCAAGGAACAGCCCAAAACCCAGATATATATTTCCAAAATAGGGAGGCTTGCAACAAATATTATCTTTTGACACCTAGCATCGTGCAAAAAACTATGAACGAAGTGGGCAAAGCAACCGGAAGGCATTATCATATATTTGACTATTATGGAGCACCAGATGCTAAATATATAATAGTAATGATGGGCAGTGGCGCCACAACCGCTAGTATGACGGCAGAGTATCTGAATCAAAAATTTGGCAAAAAATATGGTGTTGTTGTCGTTAGATTATATCGACCGTTTGATTCAGATGCTTTCTTAAATGTTTTGCCAAAAACTGTTAAGAAAATTGCAGTATTAGACCGCACAAAAGAAGCTGGTGCCGATGGCGAACCATTGTACAAAGATGTTAGATGTGCCCTATATGATAGCAATTATAATAAGGTTAAAGTTATCGGTGGCAGATACGGACTGGGTAGCAAAGAATTTACGCCAAGTATGATCAATGCTGTGTATGAGAATTTGGAAAATAATAATCCTAAAAATCACTTTACTATTGGCATTGATGATGATGTAACCAAGACTTCATTAAAAATTAAGACAATAATACATCCAGATAGTAGCAATGTTACTGAATGCAAATTCTATGGATTTGGTGGTGACGGAACAGTTAGCGCTAACAAATCTAGTATTAAAATAATCGGTAATAACACAGATTATATTGGACAAGCGTATTTCGAATATGATAGCAAAAAAAGTGGCAGCGCCACAATTAGCCACATTAGATTTGGCAAAGAAAAACTAAATCAATGCTATCTACTAGACAATATAGATTTTGTTGCTGTTCACAACCAAACATATGTTAGCAAATATAATATTTTAAGAAATGTAAAAGATAACGCAACTATGCTGCTAAATACCGAATGGGATGCAGATGCATTAGAAACAATGCTGCCAGATGGACTGAAAAAAGAAATTGCTACAAAAAATATTAAGTTGTACACTATCGACGGATATTCAATTGCCAAAGAATTTGGCCTTGGCAACAAAATAAATCTAATTATGCAATCAGCGTTCTTCAAATTGGTTAATATTATGGATTATGAAGTTGCCAAAGCAGAGATGAAAGCATTTGCTAAGAAATCTTATTCTAAGGCAGGCGCCGAAGTATTAGAAAAGAACTGCAAAGTTATAGATATAGCAGGAGAGAAAATTACTGAAATAAAGTATCCTAGTACTTGGAAGAATATCAAGACAACTGCTAAAAATACCGATATGGATAGTAATAGCAAATATTACAACGAGATAATCAAGCCTATTCAGAGATTGGATGGAGATAAACTACCTGTAAGTAAGTTTGACCCAAGAGGATTTGTCCCTACCGACACAGCAAAATTAGAGAAACGTGGAGTGGCTAGTGAATTGCCTTGTTGGAAATCAGAAAATTGCATACAATGTAATATGTGTTCATTTGTCTGCCCTCATGCTGCTATTAGACCTTATCTTGTAGAAAAAGAAGAGTTAAGTGACAAGCCAAGTAGTTTGCAGTCACTTAATGCAACTGGCGAGCCGGACAAAGAATTCGTTATACAAGTCAGCGCCAAAGATTGTACTGGCTGCGGAGTGTGTACCAAAATCTGCCCTGCCAAGAATAAAGCATTGGTGATGAATGAGGCAAGCAATGTAATGGAGCAAGAATCTGCCAATTATGATTATATTGCTAGCAAAAAAACAGTCCCAAGCAAGTTATTTAAGCCCAATACTGTCAAGGGTAGCCAGTTTAACAAGCCATATTTTGAATTTAGTGGAGCATGTGCTGGATGTGGAGAGACCGCTTATATCAAAGCAATTTCACAATTATTTGGCGATAGAATGGTCATAGCCAATGCTACAGGGTGCTCTAGTATATATGGAGGCAGTGCACCTACCTGTCCTTACGCTAAAGATAAAGAGGGACATGGAGTTGCTTGGGCTAATTCGCTATTCGAAGATAATGCCGAGTTTGGATTGGGCGTATCAATGGGCTTGGATATCAATCACGAAGAATTAGTCAAGACAATTAAAAAGATCGACCAGACTACGAAGTCCAAAGCACTAAAAGACGAGATTGCAAGATACTTTGCAGCAACAACAGCCAAAGAACAAAGATTAGCAGGAACTAAAATTTTATCTTTAGCTAAGAAATCAAAAGAATATGACAAACTATGTAGCCTAAAAGACCATTTTGCTAAAAATAGTATGTGGATAATTGGTGGTGATGGCTGGGCTTACGATATCGGATACGGCGGACTAGACCATGTGCTTGCTAGTGGCAAAAACGTTAATATATTGGTTCTAGATACCGAAGTTTATTCTAATACAGGTGGTCAATCTAGCAAGTCTACCCCATTGGGCGCAGTTGCTAAATTTGCTGCTAATGGCAAGAGAACTAATAAGAAAGATTTGGCGCTAATGGCGACTACCTACAAAAATGTCTATGTGGCCAAAGTATCGATGGGTGCTAATATGAATCAATTCCTAACTGCGATCACAGAGGCTGAAGCATATGAAGGTGTATCTCTAATAATTGCTTATGCTCCTTGCATTAATCACGGAATTAATATGTCTAATAGTCAATTAGAAATGAAAAAAGCCGTAGATACTGGATATTGGCACTTATTTAGATATAACCCTACCCTTAGAGAATCTGGCAAAAACCCATTTGTGCTTGATAGCAAAGAACCTACCCTAGACTACGAAACTTTCTTAATGGGAGAGAATAGATACAAATCATTAATAGCCAAAGATGAGAAACTTGCCAAAGAATTGTTTGAACAAGCAAAAATACACGCACAAGAAACTTATAATTACTATAAAAATTTAGCAGAAAATACAACATACTAATTATAGTTGCCATAGATAATGGAAAACTCAAAATTAGTAACCTATAATTCATATATATTGAGTTATACGCTCACTTAATATTAAATAAGTTATTAATTAAACTTTTATATATGTTATAATTAGATTTAATCAAAATTTAACAAGTTTCTAGAAGTATTAATAATGTATTTATTAATCAAATAATAGAAAAAATTAAGAACATATTAGAATTGAAGTTAACTGTATGAAATTACAAACTCTTTAGAGTTAACTTAGCATATCTACCTAATATGTTCTTTTTTTACAAAAAAAAACTATAGGATAATTATATTATCCTATAGTCTAATTGATTGACTATTCTATTAACGCAATAATCTTGATGTGCTTCCACCAAAACCAGAAACCCAAGCAAAGATCTGTTCAGAATATCTAGCAAATAGATACAATGCTATCATTAATACAATCATTAACAAAGCACCAACAACTACGTTGATAATCCTTTTCTTTGCATTTTCTCTGTCGTCTGAGCTCTCTGCCTTAGCATAGTTAACACCTAACACAATAGCATATACAACACCAATTGTTGCTACGATTGTAATTACTGGCCAAACAATTACATTAACAATACTTTGAATACTAGCAGAAATGTTTTGAATCCATTCAGAATTCTGTTCAGCATCTACACCTTCAGCCAACAACATAGGCAAAAAACTTAATAATTTTGTAATCATACGTATAATTCCTTCCTAAATTATTTAATTTACTACTGATATGATATCACATAGAATAGCTATTTCAAACTAAATTAGGCTATTTTTCGAAATTTTATATTTTTAATTATTAAACTATAAATATTTAGAAATGTTGTTAGCAACACTAATACAACTATTATTGTCAATTGACAGACAATTATTCTTAGCAAAAATATTTTATGAAAAAAATATTAACGAGCCATAGATGTAAGAATAATTGGTAGAATAAAAATAATATTAATAATCTTTGACAAAAATGTATATATTAAGTACAATAAATATATATTATCGTTATATGTATTACAAAATCAATTATATAGGTTTGCAAGCAAATATAATTATCGAAAGCTAGAGACAAAGTATCCGCAAAGGTCGCATGTATAATTGATATTAATTTAATCATGATGCCGCTAATTATTGAGGTTATTGCGGTAGCAAACAAAGTAACGAGTGACAGAGTAAGCAAATCTACTTCAAATAGATTTTAGTAGCAGAATCTATAGCGTTTTAATCTAATAAAACAATATAATATCGATACTTGATGCGATTGTTAGGCAATTTATTATATAACAAAAATAAGAGGAGTGAAAAATGGCAAAAAAAGACAAAGATAGTAGCTCAGGTGATAAACCGATAATAAAAAATTTCATAATGTATGTAATATTCGGTGCGGTTGCATCATTTGCGGCAGCGTATGTAGTATCGTCATTTATTGTCACAGGCACATTGTCGTTTTCATTAGAAATATTTACAAACGAAAGTTTTAAGAATATATTCGTTATTGCAATAGTAGGCCTTGCTTTGATATTCTTACTAGATGTATCTGACGGCAAATCATTTATATTAGGAACTAAAGGAAAATCAAGCGGTGCTAAAATTAAAAACAAGGGCAAAGTAGACAAGTATTATAATACTCGTTGGATGGAAATGAAAGAATTGAAAACTGATCCACAGTTCAAGTTCCACTACTATGATGAATTATCCAAGAGTAAAAATATCGGAATTCCTATTAGGGCAGAATTAGTTCACAACAGACTGCAAGTAAATATGTACAAAAGCATTCACACACTCGTAGTAGGTACAACTGGTTCTGGTAAAACAACACAATTCGTTGACCCAACTGTTCAGATAATGTCGGAGAGTGCAGCAAAACCTTGTATGGTAATCACCGACCCCAAAGGCGAGATATACGAGAATCACAGTGAAAAACTACGAAAACGTGGTTACAGAATATTAGTATTTGACTTAAAAGAACCATTTCAGAGCACTTGCTGGAACCCTATGAGTAGAGCATATGACCTGAATATGAGAGCACTTAATCTAAATAAAGAAGTCAAGGTCCATCATGGCGATGACCCTAGAACATTTGGTTTGAAATGTGTTGATAGAGAGTATTTTAGAGAATGGTATGAGTTTGACGGAATAGCATTCTCTAACGAACCCGAATTAAAAGCACACCTAGAAGGTGTAAGACAGGTATTACGTAACGATGCATTTGAGGATCTAAAAGATATAGCCACTACCCTATGCCCAGTAGAATCTACCAGCGACCCTATATGGGAACGTGGTGCCAAAGACTTGGTATTTGGTACAATGCTAGCAATGTTAGAAGATAGTGAAAATCCTAATCTTGGAATGACCAAGGACAAATTTAATTTCTACAACTTGAGCAAAATCTTAAATACCAAAGATAATGACCAATACAATCCTATTAAATCATTGCAAGAATATTTCCAAGGCAGAGACAAACTAAGTTTGGCAACACAACTTGCTAACCAAGTCGTTGCCAACTCCGAGAAAACAGCAAAGTCTTATATGGGTATTGTTACAGATCGTATGGGATTATTCAGTGATAGCGGTGTGTGCTTTGCTACATCCAAAAATGAAATGAAATTGGAAGACTTTGCTAATCAGCCTACTGCCCTATTCATTAAGATACCTGATGAGAAAACCACTAGGCACCCTATTGCGACTATGTTTATATCTCAGTTGTACAAAATACTAGTAGATACTGCCAACAAGTGTCATGGCGGAGCACTGCCTAGAGATGTGTATTTTATACTAGATGAATTTGCCAATATGCCTAAGATTCAGAACTTCGATACAATTATCACCGTTGCCCGAAGTAGAAGAATTTTCTTTACACTTATATTGCAGTCGTATGTGCAATTAACAACCAAATATGGCAATGAGGTCGCTGCGACTATCAAAGATAACTGTAACATACACATATTTATAGCATCCAATGACCAGAACACACTAGAAGAATTTAGTAAAAGATGTGGTAACACAACGGTTGAGCAAGAGAATATATCCGCCAGCAAGAGTAAGGACGGCAAGGAAGGCAGCAGCAGTACAACTAGTAGTATTACTGTGGAATCGCGTCCTTTGATATATCCTGCCGAATTGGCAGCATTGAAGCCAAATTCTGGTGAATGTATTGTATACATTCTACAGCAAAATCCTATAAGAAGCGTATTTACACCTAGTTATAAGGCAAGACAATTCTATTATATGGAAAAGGCAGTAGATGAATATAAATTGCCAAAACCTATTAACGAGGAAGAAATGTTCTATGACATCAGAATAAGGAACAACAAAATCCTTCGAGGAGGACGACCTGCATCGGCCACACAACCCGCGTCTGGCAGTAACAATTTTGACTTTTAATACAAGACACCTACAATCATTAATAATAAGATTGTAGGTGTTTTTTTTGAAATAATTAACAAGAAATGTGACTATTTTATCCTGGGTCAAGTATATATCTTAAATCATTATAAATAGAATTACACAACTCTAGTATTAAGTAATATTTCAGACTATTAAATTTTTCGTTATTATATAATTTCATTTTTGCCTTATTAATGAGTTTACAAAATAAAAGTAATTAATAAGGTGATAAAAAAACGCAAATCCACTTCACTACTGAGTTTTATATTTAACAAAAAAAGCATACTACCATTAGAAAGAGTCTATATAGTAATATGCTTATTTTTATGTTAGACTAATTATTCGCCAAAAGAAACTTATTTCTCATCTGCAATTGCAGCCTGTGCAGCAGCAAGTCTAGCAATAGGCACACGATAAGGAGAACAAGATACATAATCTAGTCCTATCTTATGGCAGAATGCAATACTAGATGGATCTCCACCGTGCTCACCACATATTCCACAATGCAAGTTAGGTCTAGTAGATCTGCCTAGTTTTACAGACATTTCCATTAATTTGCCCACACCAGTAGTATCTAGTCTAGCAAATGGATCTGACTCGTAAATCTTATTAGCATAATAAGAAGGTAAGAACTTACCAGCATCATCACGGCTGAAGCCAAATGTCATCTGAGTAAGGTCGTTAGTACCAAAGCAGAAGAATTCTGCATCTTTAGCAATCTCATCTGATACTAATGCTGCACGAGGTATCTCGATCATTGTACCTACTTCGTAATGCAAATCTGATTTAGCCTCTGCTATAACAGCATCTGCAGTCTCTACAACAATTTTCTTTACAAATTGCAATTCTTTCAACTCGCCAACAAGAGGAATCATAATCTCAGGAACAACTTTCCAATCAGCATGACGTTTCTGAACATTGATAGCAGCCTTAATAACAGCCTTAGTCTGCATAACAGCAATTTCTGGATAAGTAACTGCTAATCTGCATCCACGGTGACCCATCATTGGGTTAGTTTCGTGAAGATCTGTAATGTATTGCTTAATTTGCTCTACTGTCTTACCTTTTGCCTTAGCAAGTGCTTTGATATCTGCTTCATCAGTAGGAACGAACTCGTGTAGAGGTGGATCCAAATATCTGATAGTAACAGAATGCC
>CAMEKS010000045.1 GCA_945921465.1 uncultured Clostridia bacterium
TCTCGAATGTTTGCCTCTTGGCCACAATCTCCTCGCCGCCATTAAAGAACTTGATAGTTAGTACAAAACTTTGATTCTGATCAACAATTGTATCAATATATGTACGGACATAATATATTCCGTTAAAATCGTATTGGTTAGAACCATGACCAAAATATACATTAGTGCAATTGCTTAGTCTAATTCCATTGGTTAACTTAGTCGCACCAGAGTATACCATATAGTATCCACGGAATATATATTTGTCGCTAATATTTGGGTCATTATTTACATCGGTTGCAGCAACTAACTGATCCATTGATATTGCTTTGCCACTAATAGTCGAACTAGTAATCTCTACATAGTCCACCTGTGCATATCCAGGAACTAT
This sequence comes from uncultured Clostridia bacterium, assembly GCA_945921465.1. Taxonomy (GTDB): domain Bacteria; phylum Bacillota; class Clostridia; order Christensenellales; family UBA1242; genus UBA11490. Next base: position 371 of record CAMEKS010000045.1, read on the forward strand.
CTCTATCTGCAACAACCCATTTTCGCCAATAATCAATGTATTGTCTGGCAATGACTGATCCACCTCGTATATATCCTGAGGTTTTCCTTGCTCGACATCATAAGTTCGTTGAGTAACAGATGCAAAATGTCTAATATCCGAATTCTTAAGTTGCTGAGGAATTCGAGTATATTCCACTTCGGTATAGCCTAGACTCTCCGTCGCGCCTTCGTTGTCTACAATTAAGTTCGTTATGAAGTAGAACTTAATCTCATCAGTGTTGTAGCAATCGTATTTGTATTTTTCTAATACTTCTACATGATAAGTATATTTGGTATAACCATCCCCTGTCCATATTTCTTTGCAATAGAACATATACTTGTCGAAATAGTATGTCTGTGTATTCCCGACATTAGTTAAATTATATAGATAAATTTCGTTAAAATATTGTGTTTTGCCATTTATAGCTATTCTGTCATAATAGATATTTTGGCCAAATTGTTTTGCTATAGTCTCTACTCTACTTGCCCCAACCAATTCCTGAGATATTCCGTCCTTGGTTAGATAAATATACATTCCTAATGACTCTTGTGGAATATCGCTGGATATAGTTACGTCAAATTCAATAGGGTCATCCACAGTACCTACCCTACTTTGGTCTATACTATTAATGCCCGAAGTACCATTAACAATAGCCAACTCAATGCCTGCACCTAGCAAATTGGTATCATTTACCTTTACACCTTTATCTACATACTTTCCATCCAGCACGCCACATGCAATTTTATTATCATATTCGGTTATATTATAGAAATTCTGGAACACAATTTTGACATTATCGTTATTTGCACTAGAACTATTGTATAGATATGGCACTGCAAACAACTTGATATCTTGATCTGTCTTGGCATTAGCATATACAAAGCAAGCATCATAAGAATTGACATCTACATATATTAGATATTTTGTATTGATGTCATCCTGAATTTTTTGATATCCAAAAGGTATGTCATTGATAGAGAAAGTATTGGATAAATTACTACAATAATTACTACAAGCATTATCATTATCAAACGAATGTAACAAATTGCCGTCATCTCCTGCCACATATATCCTAATGCCCATATTCCTAGGATCATTGGCTACTGCAGCAACCGCACCAAACACTTTACTAAATGTCTGATTTTGATCATATATTTCAGACTTTAGATCTATATATAATTTATTTGTTGTGTTTTTGATTAGAGTAATCACTCCGCTATTGGCACCATCTGCCCTTAGCGAGACTGACACATCCGTCACTTTTCTTACTACATAGATATATATATCTTGATATACATCTTTATTATATATACTGGTCAATCTAATTCTTGCCTCGCCAGTACCTATAGCTTTGATGGTTAGTTGGTTTTTATTATTTGTTCCTAGTTCAATTTTGTTATAGTCAGTTTCTCTAATAGATACCACCATAGCACTATCTCTAATAAACTTAGGCATACAACTAATATTAACCAAATCTTCTAATACATAAGTATTGGCAGTATCTAAATATTGTCTAATTAGGTTAGCGAAAACTCTCTCCGTACTACCCGTCTCTCCATTGCGATCTAGGTCATCTGTTAATAGTTCTTGCAACTCTACCGATACATATACTGGGTCAATAGTCTCTACATCAGGATGCTTATCAGTCTTGTCTACGCTGATAGAGGTTGGTGCCACATCTATCGTCAACACCATTATATTATCTGTAGCACCAGCCACATATTTGGTCTTATTTTTATCTATTACATATACAAGTGAGTTTCCATTAACCGTTGTGTATTGATACAATTGATGACTGTTGTATTCTTTGCCATTATCAAAGCCAGCATCATCCATATTCTCTACTGTATATATTGTGCCTTTGGTTTTGACAGCATTGTCTATTGCCTTACTGCCACCCTTATATACATTTCGATATATAGCATATACGCTATCGTCGTCATTGTATACCGATACTAAAACATTAGAAAGCTTTTCTTTATCATTAGCCAACAAGTTGATATTGCAATATGCAAACGTTTTGTCAAATTCTTTGCTGCCACTTGCGACATTAATACATACACCTACAATTTCGCCCACATTTGGATTAGTATCTGGCTGATTATCTGCACTTACACTATATATTACTATATCACCATAGTATTTAGACTCCTCAGCGCCCACTCGCTTAACATCTAGCCCAAATGCAATATCATCCGCTACTGCTTTTGTTACATAAGTATACACCGAATTATATTCGTTTAGAGTAGCAAAAGTATTAGCACCCACAATACCGCCTATATTATTTGCACCTATTATGCCGGTATTGAAATATGCATAATCGTCCTCATAATTTAAGAATTTTACTTTGCAGTTATCTATTTCACTTGAACTAACACCTGCAACACCGCCAATGTTAGTTAGTCCCACAATGGTAGGCATCGAAGTTGCTGAACTTATTGTAACATTACCACCAATCTTGCCGGCAATTCCACCAATTGTATCAGTGCCGAATATTATAGACCTAGCGGTAGTACCATCGATGAAAACTTTCCCATTATTGATTTCTGCTAGACCTACAACACCACCAATATTAGTGCCTTTGTATGCATAACTGCCGGCCTTGGTTATTAAAGTTTCTGGATTAATTACAGTAATTACATCGGCTGTGGCGAAGATAGAGTCGCCTGACAATACACCACTTGCATTATTAATTGATATCGAATGTGCTGTGTTGGTAATATTTACAGAACCAACTAATCCGCCGATTGCAGAATTATCGCCACTGACATTGCAACTAATTACAACTCTAGTTTTAGGATTGGTCAATGTGGATTTCTCGGTCAGATAACCAACCATACCACCTACATAACTAGAGCTATATCCATTATCCACCTTAATTCCTTGGCTAGACATTCTAGTATCGTTAGCGGACATATTTCCTGCCAAGTCTTGAACCATAGCACCGTCTACTTTGGTCAAATTATTGCCATCATCTACAATGCAATTAGTGAAGTCGCAAGACTCCGCCTTGCCTACCAAAACACCTACATATAGCACTGACAAAGATTTGATATTGGTTCCTTGTTCCATCGAATCATTAACATCTATATCTAGGTTAATACCTTGTATAGATATATTACTAAATGTTGCTCCAGAAGCCGCAGCAAATAATCCGACAGCAGCATAATATGTCTTCTCACTATCTATTTTGTTAGGAATGGTTGCATTATAGTTAAAGCCACTAATTGAATATTTGTCCCCGTCTATAGAGCCTGTAAAAGGATTGTCTATCGAACCAATAGGTCTAAATGTACTTGATAGACTAATGTTATTAGTTAATACATAATTACTTGCAAGATTGTTGCTAATATTCTGCAAATCTTGTTGATTTCTTACACTAAATGCTACACCTTTGCCGTCTTCTACTTTTACCGTCAATACACTTTTAACCAAGTATACGCCAGAACTATTTTGAGAACCCTTTGCATTTAATTCTACCGAGAATACAGGATTAATATAACCATTCATACCCACGGCGTTAATTTTCAATAATCTAATAGAGATGGTTTGTGACTTGGTATCTATACTTACCATCAACCTGTCGTTGCTATACATAGCCACAATCTCTCTATTAATGTCTTCATTATCACCAATTGTATCAGGCTTGATAATATACTCTATCGTAATATTAGTCTTGGCAGTATCATTCATAATCAGATAATTGTCAGACTTGGTGTAATCTACACCCTCTTCCAAGTCTCTTAGGTCAAAACTAACTGTATCTTTATTAGCAACCAATACAATATCTTCTATCCTTAACAAGTCGCCAAACTTTAATTCAGATTTTTTCTCAAAATCAGACTGAATTGTATAATTGCTTAGGTTGGTGTACGAATATTCCAACTTGTAACTTACTTCTATCTTATTGTTTATGCTTGATATATTAGAATTTCGAGTTTTGATGCTATCTGCACTCTGATCTTCTTCAGCAGTTTGCACCCAAATCTGCATTTTGCTTAAGTCTTTATTTGGCAAATAAATATATAGGTAACCAGAATTTGAAATCTGTACTTTATAATATTGATCAGCACTTGAGTAATAACTCAATTTATCTTTTGATGCAGATAATGTTGGGTATAATAATTTTTCTGGATCGTTAGGATTTGAATAACCAACACTTTGAAAACCACCATCTTGCCACTTATTTAATTGCTTATATTCTACACCACTTTCGCTATATTTTAGATATCCTAATTCAGTTGTGCCATACTTAATATTCCACTGAATAGTAGATTGCAAATCTGCAAGGCTGATATTGTTGTTAACTCTAGTATTGGCCACTATCTCGTATGTAGCTATACCTCGATTAGCAAAATCTGTCTGCTCAAATGCTCCAATCGTATTAAGGGTGTTGTACGAATATATTTGATTGGTGTTGTACTTTAGTTCGGTACTAACGATTGGGTCTGCCACCTTAATAGGAACATTATATTCTATAGTTTTACTTACAACTACGCCTTTTTCATCTCTAAGACCTTGCAACACCACCTTTAGGTTGATAGTGTTACTGGTAGAAGATATTATCCTAAATCTTCCATTGCTGTTGCCATCTGCATTCTTTAATGTTTCCAAAGCCGGATTGTTACTAATTAGACTTGCACGCATCCCACTAGGTAGATTATTTATTTCAAAACTGCCATTTTTGCCCAGATTAACAACAAACGATTGTGTATCTCCTACTACACCTATTAGACTGTCCACTTTCTGGTTGTTGCTAGTAATAATTGTAGCATTATCTATATATTCTATCTTAGACTTATATCCATCTTCTAGATAATCTCTTCCTAGTGTTAGATAAGCATCATCTGGCAAGTTGTAGAATATCTGAATAGTCAACCTAATTGTTGCCCCATTCTGTAATACAATCTTTACTTCTGCTTCGCCTAGCGATCCACCAAGCAAGACATTAAGTATTGGCTTACATACAACTTTGCCATTGATTGCCTCGCCCTCATCTGCAATATATATATAAGCCTGATTCTTAATATCCTCTTCATTGCCAACATACAGCACTCCTGCTGTTTTTTGAGTTATCTCAAAGGATTGCACGTCTACTTTTTTATTAGCAATATTAATAAAGCCATTATAATTACTTGCATCCTCGCCATACCAATTAGCAATTCCATTAAGGTCTATTTGCAAATATTGTTGCAGATTTGCGGCATTATTTGCATTAAACTTATTATCTTCATTATATGGTTTTTGTACTTTTGCAGCCGAAGAAGTCCAATTGACATCACTCTTAACGTAAATTACATTCACATATTCGCTATATTGATATCTATTAGATTCTTCTTCGCAATAGAATCTAACATATATATTTCCGCTAGCCAGTGCTTCATCTACTTCCACTTGCTTTGCAGCATCACCAAGCAATGTCCTATTAATTGTAAGTATATCCACACCGCCTATCAATTCGGTTTTGCCAGGCTCTACATCGCTGCCATTAAGTTTGGCAAAGGTAATAGCATTACTTAACCCTTTGCAAGTATGAGCATCGCCTTTGATGTGACTATCTATATCTTCACAATATATAGCCTCCACCTTGTATGCTCTACCCAAGATTACACTATTATTTACAGTAATCTCTGCACGCATTTGCGCGCCCTTAATATTGCTGGTATAGTTGTTATAAATAATTATACTATCATTGTCGGCAAGTTCTGTCATGTTATTGGCAGCGTCATACAAATTAATTCCGTCAGGGTAAGAAATTACATTGACAGTAATTATTATCTTAACTCCATCAAAGAACTCGTAGTATCCGTCATAATACAATCTAAATTCTATATCAAACGACCTACTAACATTGGACAACTGTCTAATCAAATAAGTCCCTGTATTAGAGTTATATTCACATCTAATTCCTTGTCCGTCGAAATTGTCATTCTTGTAATCAATAGCAAATTTAGAGCCTTGACCAATTATATTGCTAACATAATAAGTAGTGCCATTTAATTTTAACACTGTCTTATCACTTGGCTTTTGAGTCCCTGTTGACTTATTATTAGCAAACAGAATATTTGCCTCTTTGTAATCATTATAATTGCCAACAGTGTTATTAGGAAGCGATATGCTATACCTCAACTCATTTCCCGAAGTTTGTTCTCTATTTAAGCCAATATATTCGTAGTCTTTGTAGGTATCGTTATACTCTCCTCTATTGCCTAGGTAGATATTGTCTGTATCTATAGGATCCAACACTTCTATTGCTACCGATTTTTCTATCCAGTCTCCATTTAGTTTCTGAATCTTTGCAGATAGCCCAAACTTGGTTGGAACACAACTATACTTAACCCCATTATAAGTAATCTCGGCATTGTTTACAGTTAATACACCATTATCAATACTTGCCACTACTATACTGCTATTGTTGTAATTATAACACAATTCCAAAGCATTGCTAGAAACAACAAAATTTTGTTTTTCTACTACACTATTTGCTACTTCCGCACCATCCAAAATATCTAGTATTCCACTATTGTTTCTTGTATTATCAAAATACAAAGTCACATCTTTCTGGGTAGTACCAGCCGGAGAGAATATAATGTATTTGGATTCTTTTGCCTGTTCTAGTATTATATTACTCTCACCCTTCATTACTGGCACAGTATCTTTGACAAAGTTGAAATCTAGGATAGGATTAACAATATGTATCTTATACTCTCTGTAAAGCATTCCTTCCTTAGACAGCACCTCAAACGTCATAGACTCGATGCCTTCTACAGCCTTAAACAATGCCTTAACTACTCTATCCCCATTCCTATTCTCAAAATCGTATCTGACAAAACTAACATATCCTTCATAGCCACGACCAGCCGTAATGGACACTATATCTTCTCTGTCTCCATTATATCCCGTCACAGTTGCTACTATATAGAAATAATTAGCAGTCGAATCCGAAGATGTAGACATCGTTACAGAAGCGTTAGCCGAATCGACATTATTCTGACCCTCAGCATAAGCCTCTACCGCAATATTGCTAATCGACATCCCCTTATACGGATCACCCCCGCACGAACAAGACACAAGCAATCCCGAAAATAGAATTGCAAGTACACAAAATATTCTCTTCAAATTCATCTTCAAAGTTTTCATTTTTCATTTTCCTTATTCATTAGTTTTTGTCAAATTTCTATTTTTATTAAATATACTTTAGTATATATTTTAGAGTATATTAAATTATATAAATTTCTACATTTTGTGTCAAATTATTTACTATAATTTCGAAATTTGAAAAAAAATTAATTATGGTAAATATTTACCATAATTAAATTTTGATTTTTCCACAATTTGTTCGATTTGGTGGATAAGTGTCCAATAAACCATCACCAGCTTAAGCAACCGATGTTGATTGCGCTCGCATTATCCACAATCTAGCCAATACCAACACTTTCAGCTATCAATTTATTCTATACTGTATGCATAGACCAATACAATTCCACCACATATTTCACAATTATTCAGCCACATCGTCGCAATCTATCAAAGTAAGATTTATTGCCAATTGCCTCTATTGTTAGCATCCAATTCATTTCATCATTCGTCAATCCTACATTAACAAGTCACCATTGTCGGTATTTATAACTCGCATTATTCTTAGTTCATCTGCAGTATTAGCATCTAGATACACATAATATACATAATCATTCCAAGTGCATACATATTCAAACGCCGCGACCTCGCCCACATACTCTTTTGGAATAACCACATAGTTTCGCTCTATAACTTGTAGTTTTGGACTAAGCAATCCTTGACACTCCGCCAAATTTTGTGCACAACTATACCCCTCTCTTTCGCTATGATTATACACATAGTTTGTAGCATCAAATCCCGACACAAC
>CAMEKS010000046.1 GCA_945921465.1 uncultured Clostridia bacterium
AAAGAGAAGTTGTTCACTTCTCTCTTAACTTGGCGCCTCAGGTAGGGTTCGAACCAGAAATGACCTAAACTCGAATTTGCTGTGAGTAAGAAATAAGCAATAAATGTTTTCTCAGAAGTATTGCGAAACATCCGTTTCTCTCGTAATATGTCGTAGGTTCGAACACGAAAAAAGAGAAGTTGTTCACTTCTCTCTTAACTTGGCGCCTCAGGTAGGGTTCGAACCTACGACCTATCGGTTAACAGCCGAGTGCTCCACCACTGAGCTACTGAGGCTAACACGTAACATTATATGGTGTTTTGGACTATATGTCAACTGTTTTTTAGAAAAAATTCAAAATAAATAAAAATTTTAATAATATTCTTCTTTCTATTTTTGACGATAAAATCTATCTGATTGATCAATGTCTAGGGTGATAACATTGTATGTATTGTATATATGAAACTATCTATAAAATATATAAACTTTGTTAAAATATTTTTATTTAACAACAAGCAGGGTATATCAAATATGGGATTTGCTATGACTTGCTATACATTAGCCAACAGTTTCCTATTAAGTATCCTTAGTTACATTTTAATTTTTATAAAGTAGAGTATAATAACTTAATTGTATTGTTTCAAATTAATTTATAACAATTGTTATATATCTAGTGTTTTCCTCTTGACAAGTGTTGACTTTTTTGATAAAATCGACATCGAGCCACATAAAATGGGTAAATATGACAAGTTTGATTGTAATTAGTTAGGGTGATTGCTTTAATTGGTTAATAATTAACACCTTTGTTTAGTGAGTTTGGGTAGAGGAGGTAAATTTCGATGTACGCTATTATAGAGACAGGCGGCAAGCAATACAAAGTAGCAGTAGGCGACATTATTAATGTAGAGAAATTGGATGCCAATGTTGGTGACAAAGTTAATCTAGATGTATTGATGACTGTTAATGACGGAGTTGTTAAGAATGGCAATCCATATGTTGCAGATGCTAAAGTTGTAGCAGAAGTAGTAGAACAGGGTAAGGCTGACAAAATTGTAGTATTTAAGTATAAAGCAAAGAAGAACTACAGAAGAAGACAAGGCCACAGACAACCATTTACTGCTATCAAAATACTTTCGGTAGACTAATATGACTGAGGTAGTGTTTTTTAAGAACGGCAATAATATTGTCAAGGTATCGTGCTCAGGTCACACTGGGTATGCAGAATATGGCAGTGATATTGTGTGTTCCGCCCTTTCGAGTATAGTACAATCTACGGCTTTGGGGCTGAGAAAAGTGATCGGCATCAAGTTGAAGGTTACGCGTAATGATAAGAAAGGGGAATATTGTATGGAATTGCCTAAACATTTAGATGCAGATACAATGGCTAGTAGCCAAGTATTGCTATCCACATTGTTGCTATCTGTTAGAGATTTGGCAGATGGGTATTCCGAATTTATTAAATTGGAGGAAAGAGATTATGTTAATTAATATACAACTGTTTGCTCACAAGAAAGGTCAAAGCACATCTAAGAACGGTCGTGATAGTGAAAGTAAGAGATTAGGTGTTAAGAGATCTGATGGTCAAGTCGTTAAGGCTGGTACAATCATCGTGAGACAGAGAGGAACCAAAGTTAATGCTGGCAAGAACGTTGGCGTTGGTAAAGACCATACTTTGTTTGCTCTAAAAGATGGTACTGTTAAATTCGAGCAATGCGAAAAAACAAAGAAACAAGTTTCTATTGTTGAATAATATATCGAATTTTATAGGTATTATGCAAATAAGCATAATACCTTTTTTTTAGCCATTATATTGTAATTTGGATAATGCTATGTGATATTTGAGTTAAATTATTAGAAGGTATGCATTGTGGTAATTCGGATTTTAATCTAGATAGTGTATAATATTCAATAACATCGCAAGATTATAATCTATTAAAGAATATAAACTATAATTTTACTTATCATTGATATACATTACATAAAAATATTGCAAAATTACCTTGCAATCTATTGATTTTTGTGTTATCATTACAACGCTTAATTGCAAAAAAATAGACACCCTAGATGTATATTCTGGATTGTTGCCAAGTTGTTTGGTTGTCACAGAAGCTGTAAAACACTAGGGAAAGATAAACAAGGAGGAAGAAAATGTCAGTAATTTCAATGAAGCAATTGCTAGAGGCTGGTGTTCATTTCGGACATCAAACTAGAAAATGGAACCCTAAGATGGCTCCTTACATCTTCACTTCTAGAAATGATATTCACATCATCAACCTAGAGGATACCGCCGTATTGATTGACAAAGCATATGACTATGTTAAGCAAATGGCAAGTGAAGGCAAAACTATCCTATTTGTAGGAACTAAGAAACAGGCTCAGAAAGCAATAGAGGATGAGGCTAAGAGGTGCGGTATGTACTATATCAACTCTCGTTGGTTGGGTGGCACGCTTACTAACTTCAAGACTATTCGTAGCAGAGTTGCTAGACTTAACGAACTAGAGCATATGGAGAAGGTTGGCGAGTTCAATCTATTGCCTAAGAAGGAAGTTATTAAGTTAAGAGCAGAGATGGCAAAATTAGAGAAAAACCTTGGTGGTATCAAGGATATGGAGAAATTGCCAGATGTAATGTTCGTAGTAGACACCAAGAAAGAACACTTGGCTGTTAAGGAAGCTAAAACACTTAATATCCCTATTGTTGCTTTGCTAGATACTAATTGTGATCCAGAGCCAATTGACTATGTTATCCCAGGTAATGACGATGCTATTCGTGCTATTTCTCTAATTGCAGGTGCAATGGCAAATGCAGTTATTGAGGCAAAAGAAGGCGTTACTCCAGAGACTGCTGAAGCAGAGACCGAAGAGGTTGTTGCTGAAGAGACTATGGCAGAAGCTATCGAGACTGCAGACGAAGAATAATCTAATAATATTTAGAATGAGGTGTATTTTATGTTTACAACTGAAGATATTGTAAAACTAAGAAAAAGAACTAATGCTGGTATGATGGACTGCAAAAAAGCATTAACCGAGTGCAATGGAGACATTGACAAGGCTAGTGAATGGCTAAGAGAGAAAGGTATCGCTGCCGCTGCTAAGAAAGCAGATCGTATAGCTGCTGAAGGATTAGTATACTCTTATATCCATATGGGTGGTAAGATTGGTGTATTAGTTGAGGTTAACTGCGAGACCGATTTCGTTGCTAGATCAGAGCAATTCGTAGAACTATGCAAAAATATTGCTTTGCACATTGCTGCTGCAAGACCAGAATATGTCAATGTAGCAGATGTTCCTGCTGATGTAGTAGAGCACGAGAAGGAGATCCTTCGTGTTCAAGCTATCAACGAGGGCAAGAAGCCAGAAATCGTAGAGAAGATGATAGAGGGTAGAGTTAAGAAGTTCTACAAAGATATAGTTTTGATGGAGCAAGACTATGTTAAGGATCCAGAGATGACTATTACTCAACTAGTTAACGATGCAATTCTTACAATTGGTGAGAAAATCAACATTCGTAGATTTGTTCGTTTTGAGATGGGTGAAGGTCTAGAGAAGAGAAAAGATAACTTTGCAGAAGAAGTAATGTCTCAGACTGCTAAAAACTAATTAAGACAGATTCTTATAAATCAAAAATACGGCTAAATATAGCCGTATTTTTGTTGTTTGCATAACACTTATTGATTAAAGAATAGTCTCGTTGACAAAATAGATTATTAAATTGCTAGATAATTAAGCGCTTTATGTTGCAAAAAATATGCTATTTATCTACTTTGCATCCTAGTCTCGGACGTCTAATAAATAATCTAACCCTATAAATAGGTCGCTATTCTTGGCACGAATTAGAGTTGGCAAGTCTAAGATAAGGTCTTTAATAAATTGTTGAAATGTGTCATTAAATTCTTTTGGGTTATTCTCTGCCACAATCTCTAGCATATCGACCTTGTATTTATCTCGATTTTTTGAAGTAGTATATATGCACCTATCGAAATTAAAATTTGCTATAAGTTTGTTAGGCAAATTGAACTTGTAAGCCTCTCTCTTTTTTGATACAGTTATTATTGGTTTTACGCCTTTAAGTAGCGATTTTACATCTGTTTGCAAACCATTGGTTATCAGTTGCAATATCGCACTTTCTATAAAGTCAAAATGGTCGGACAATTTGCTATTTTTCTTAACTTTTAACAAGTATGTGTCTGGCAGGAATTTAAGATACGATATTCTCTCTATTTTGCTATCATATCTTATAATAATTTCTTTATCTTTATCCTCATCGTCTATCGATACACATATATTGATTCCTGCTTTGTGAAAATACAATTCATCAGTGTCATAATATACTTTTGTAATATTTGTTTTGCCAAGATATGAACCAAAATTGCTTCGAATAAAAGTACTAAATTTTGTTAAATATTCCTTGTCTTTTTTATAGTTTTCTAGCAACAATTTTGCACCCAGACTGCTATTAAGGATAATTGCATCTTTTAGCATTTCATTAGTAATTTGGTATTCTGTTTCTTCCTCAATTGTTAGATTCGAGTTTTTATTAAATTTGTTATAATTATAATATTTGTTTTCCATATTTTTATTATATTACAATTTGTCCACCTATGGCAAATTATTATCATATTATTTAATATTTTGCCATTATTTATTTGCATTTGATATATTTTTATAATTATAGTACAAAAATTATTATTAACAAGAGTGTGCTAAAGTATATTACAACTAACAATTAGATCAAAGTTTTACATATTTTGTTACAAAATTATTGTGAAAAAATATTTATTAATGTATACTAATATATATTTGATATATATTAGGGGTCTTATGAGCAAACGTTGGGTTCGAATCTTAATAGTATTGGTTATGGCAGTTGGCACATTCTTTTTGGGTGGTTGCGCAAAGGTTGCTTATAGGAGAATAATGACCAACGACGGGGTTATTATTGATGAGGTGATGATTGTATTAGACAAAGATATCTTTAATGATGTCCAAGCTGCTCAAATCTATGACAGTGTTAAAACAGATTATCAGAATATCAATAATACATTTTTAGATTGGCTTCAGGTAAATTTTGCGGGGAAGTATATCAAGCACGAGAGTGTGTACCAAGATTTTAAGCAAAATATTTCTATGAATATAACGACGCTCCAGTCAGACGAGAAAGAGTACTATTTCAGTGTATATTTCCAATTTAATAGCACATTGCATTTTTTGTATTTTTATGGGATGGCAACGGAGGAATTTGTGCAAGAATATGGACTGGAAGATTATGGCGAGGCTGTGGGTGTTGTGCCAGACTTTGGTAGTTTTGTTAAGAGTATGATTACCAATGATTATGAGATCATCAATAGTAATGCATTTGTAAGAAATTTTCAATGGCAAGACACTGATATGTATTCCAAATTCAAATCTTTTACAAGAGAAACGGGAGAGACATATATTCAATATTATGTAGACAAAGCAAATTTGATTCTGGGTGAAGATTATTCCGAAGCGGACGTAGCAAATAATATCCAATTGATACAAATTTTTGAAAGCACCAATAACCGATATGTAACTAATGCCGATATGGTATATGCTGACCCAGATGCCATAGGACATTATATCTATCGTTGGGATATTGAGGCGGGTAAGTCAACTACGCTAGAGTTGGCAAAGAAGAGTCCTAGGCCTGTGGCGTGGTACATTACTGGTATTGCTGTTGCAGCGGCTGCAATTGTGATTGTAAGTATGATAAGCTTGGGCCAATACATACACTCTAAGAGCCAAAAGGAGGATAGCAATGGACGATAACAATAGATATATTTTTGACAAGCGAATAATGAAAAAGGCATTAATTAAGTATGCAACTATGTTTATTGCATTTTTTGTATTGCTTATAATTATCAATGTATTAGTTTTTCAGCCGCTTGATGTGTCATTAACTACAGTTGTTGTGATAGATATAGCAATAGCGTTGGGGTTGTGGCTGGGTTGTGAAGTTGTTTTAGGCAAAATTGCTGAACGAAAAAAAGTAAAGAAAGAGGCGTTAGACAAAATGAAAAAAATGTCAAAGCCTACTAAGTCTGATGTGTACTACGATGAGGTAATAGTACAAGATGTAGAAGTTAAGAAGAAGGATAAGAAATAATTATGGCAGTATCAACAAAGACAAAAAAAGTGGCAGATGCGAGGATTCAACCACACAACCTAGAGAGTGAGCAATGTGTGCTGGGTTGTGTGTTAATTGATCAAGATGCGACAATCTCTATAATGGCAGAGTTGAAGGCGAGCGACTTCTATATGGAGGCTCATAGGATTATATATGATAATATGGAGGCTGTGTATAATAGCAATACGCCTATAGACCTAGTTACATTGCTATCAGAGTTAGAGCGTAATAATATGGCGGATAGTGTGGGTGGAATAGATTATCTAACCACTCTTGCAAATATAGTGCCTAGCGCTAGCAACTATAAACACTACGTAGACATAGTTAAACGTAATAGTGTGCTTAGGCAAATAATTGCAGCAAGCAATGACATTGTTAATTATGCATACGAAGGGCACGAAAAAGACGAGGCGATCGCTTTTGCAGAGCAGAATATATTTGGAATTGCTGAGAAAGAAGACAGAGGCGGACTTACCCCAGTATCTGATTCACTTAATGCAGTTATAGACAAATTTGTCGAGTTAGAGAAAAACAAAGGGGCCGTCAAAGGTGTAAGAACAGGCATATATGGATTGGACAAGATGACCAATGGATTGCAGAAATCTGACTTAATATTGTTAGCGGCTAGACCAGGTGGTGGTAAGACCAGTTTGGGTATGAATATAGCGACATATTCAGCACTAAATGATGGTAAGAAAGTGGCAATTTTCTCGCTGGAGATGAGTAAGGAACAGATTATTCAGAGAGCAATTTGTTCTATTGCATTTGTAGATTCTAATAAGGTCAGAGAAGGACGCCTTAGCAAAGACGACTGGAAAGCAATATATGCAGCAAAAGAGAAATTGGCAAAGGCGCAGATATATGTAGACGAAGGCTTTAGTAAGACGCCGGCAGATATTATTAGTAAATGTCGTAGGTTGAAGCGAGAGAAAAAAGGGCTAGATCTAGTAATGATAGACTACTTGCAATTGATGCAAGGTGGTGGCAAAGCTTCTGATAACCGTACACTAGAGATTGGCGAAATTACTCGTACTCTTAAGATGGCTGCTAGAGAGTTGGATGTACCTATCTTGTTGCTATCTCAGTTAAGCCGTGGTACCGAGAGTAGGGCAAATCACAGACCTATGCCATCTGATTTGCGTGATTCTGGTAGCATAGAGCAAGACGCAGATATTATTATGTTTATCTACAACCCATATATGTATATGGACGACAAAAACAAGAAAATGGTGCGTGCGCCAGAGGAATTGTGTGAATTGATTGTGGCTAAGCACAGAAATGGTTCGACCGGAACTATCAACGTAAAGTGGATTGGAGGTATTACTACATTCGTTGATGTAGGTGATTCTGCTGATGAGAAGAGTCTAGAATCGACGCTGCCTGCACCTAGGACTCAATCTGTGGATGAGGCAGAAGAAGAGTCAATGGAAGAGATTGTAGACGATAGCGATCTAGACGATATATTCTAGAACCAACAATTTAATTAGTAAAAATTACATAATAAACAACCAATCTTAACCCATAGATTACGATAAAAATAGTTAAGAATATCTAATTAATTAAATGTCAGATTGGCATTATCTTAAGATTATAATTGTAAACTATAAAGATTGGACAATTATAAATAACAATTTAGACAATAGAGGATAATATATGGAAAACATTACAACAAAATTATTGAAAGAGAAATTTATAAAATTTTTCAAGAGTAAAAATCACGTTCAGATAGATTCTGCATCTCTTGTGCCAGATAATGATGGCTCGGTGTTATTTACAACCGCAGGTATGCATCCGTTGGTGCCATATCTATTAGGCAAGGATCACCCACAAGGTAATAGGTTATGCGACTATCAGAAATGTGTTAGAACTAATGATATAGAATCGGTTGGGGATGGCAGCCACTTAACATTCTTCGAGATGATGGGTAGTTGGAGCCTTGGAGATTATTTCAAACACGAGATTATCGGATATTCTTATGAATTCCTTACAGGCAAAGAATGGCTTAACTTACCTGCTGATAGA
>CAMEKS010000047.1 GCA_945921465.1 uncultured Clostridia bacterium
TATTCACTGCAGCCAGTAATAGATTGTGCCCGAGGAATATTATCCAAAGTAGTCGTTAGACACCTTGAGATAATATGACGAAGGAAACAATCTATGTGTCAGACGACGCCAGTCGGCTGGGATGCACGATAGTGCATATTGGGCGATAGCCCCCTATTGTGAAGATAAAAAATATATTCTATTCACTGCAGCCAGTAATAGATTGTGCCCGAGGAATATTATCCAAAGTAGTCGTTAGACACCTTGAGATAATATGACGAAGGAAACAATCTATGTGTCAGACGACGCTAGTCGGCTGCGATGCACGATAGTGCATATTGGGCGTATGCCCAATTACACATAGATTATAATATATCCTCAATCTCCGTCACATTATCCTCTATGTCATACGCCATCTCTTCGGACACGTCAGAGTTAGCAACATCCTCCGCCTTGACCTTAAAATATTTAATCACTGCAGATGCTAGTTCCTCGCCGTCCATTGTGCATATTTTGGCTACTGCTTCATAAGCCCTAGTTGTATTTTTGGTTATTCGACCAACCCCCTTCAATTGTGTATCGTATGGGACTGGCTTGCGAAATCTAGTCTCTAGACTAGTTGTTACGGCATACATATCTGGATCTATAATCCAATACACCCTACCAGCCAACTCGTCTAGCATTGCAGTTATTACACCGCCATGAACTCTCTCAGGATAACTCTGGTGTTGTGGCTTAAAAGAAAATATAGTATAGACTGAACCATCTTCCATTTCATAGAATGGTGCTTTGACTCCTAACTCATTATCTAATCCGCATATTATACAATTTCTACTATTCTTCTGTCTCTTTATTACTTTCATATTATAGTCTCCTAATTTTGTTATTAGTTACATAACCATTAATACTAATCTAATTTGTTAAGTATTTTATTATTATGATTGTATCTTATATATACAATTTAATACAAATAGCGTATTTAATATCGCAAACAACACGTAAATTATTAAATTGTTACACCCCTAATATATCAAATTTCGCAATTATTCACAAATTATATAATCTCTTATTTTGCAATGATAGAAATGTAAATATATATATTATTTTTGTCATAAGTCAAAAAAAAATATAGCTTTATAATTAATTGCAAGAATAACTATTCTTGTGATATCATATTATTACAATTAATAACGGGAGGGAAAATATGTCAAAATCTAAGAAAAAAAATATAAGCAAGGTTATTCTGACAATTTTAACAATGCTAATCGGAGCGGTTATATTCTTGCCACTAATACTCAACGACTGGACTGCTATAAGCAAGTTTGGTGATACAACCAACACTGCAGAAGCCGGCAAATTCTTTGACGATTATTCATCAGTAGAAAGTCTATTCGAACTAGCAGATTCCAAATTAATTACTGCTATGAGCACTGTTGCTGGTATTGCCGTAATCGTAGCGATATGTGCCGCAGCATTATACATTATATTTGCCATTATCAATCTGTGTGGCAAGCGCAACAAATTGTGTAGATATATTTGCAATGCTGCATCTGTTATAATGATTATAGCAGGGATAATTGCCTTGGTTGCAGGACTAGTATTTTGTATCCCTACTGCCTCTATCTCTAGTGCCAACTACAGTCTAACTTTTGATATAGGTGCGTATCTTGCTGTAGCATTACCTATCGTTGCGGGTATCCTTGGTATATACAGCACCAAATAATCAATAATTGTATTCTAATCGTTGGCAACGTTAGATATAAACTTGTTGTGATAAGTCATAGCAAGTTTTTTTTGTAAAAAAACACACCCTTTTTCTTAGCCATAGGCGACTAAGATAGTTAAGTGTGTATTAATTATGCCAATTTAATAAAATTATACTTGCCCTTCTTGTCATCACAATTGGCATCAACAAAATCTTGGCAGAATTCCGAAGACAACACAATATTCTGAGGCTTGTATTTATCTAACTGAACAAAGAAGAAATATCTGCTCATTTCATTGACCTTAGCAGTCTTGCCAGTGTCGGGCAAATAACACTTGTACACAATGTCACCAGACTTCTGCATCAATTCGGTTACTGGCTGGTTGTTATATTCTACATCTTTCAGCATTTTACCAAAAACATATGTGCCGTTATCCACTCTAGCCTCGTACAAAATCAGTAATCCCACTGCAAGCATCTCTCCTTTGTAATATATTATAATTGTGGCTTTCTCGCTGCATTTATTCGACGCTTAGAGGGGAAAATATCCATTATAATTTTAAGCCACTCATATATTATCAATATATTATTAGTTTGTCAATTTTATACGACACAAATCACAATATAAACACAAATTTTATGCTTATTTTTACTTAAATCAAAATGCAACATATTATTTAGTTATTGTTGTAGTCGAATATATATTGGATCGTATACTTCTCATCAGCAATACATCTATTTCTATTATTTCTCTAATTGATTATCCAATTTCTTTTTATCAATGAATTCTTCCACAGCAATAGCATTGCTTTCCTGCTCTACCTCTCTTAAATTACCAATGGTCGTACTCTTGGCGCCATGGGAATTTCCAAAATAACAAGATATGCTATATTCATCCATTGCTTTCAAATCTGCGATATTAGATGTATCCGAATAAATATTATAAAACCTCTCTCGAGTCATAGGATAATCAATTCCTTCTGGCAAAATAGCGTAATCATCTATCCCAAAGACCAATGTAGTCCCCTTTTTGTTATCCTTATCTTTCAACCCAGGAAAATACAAAATAGGAGTATTAAGTTCACTAAAACGATCATAAGGTAGGCCATCTGCGTGCTCTCTAATGTAATTAGCATTGCCTATTTTGATGCCTATAAATCTCTGAGTTAGTCCATTATTAAGGCGTACATTTAATGTTAGTACATTCTCATAGTCTACCTTAGTTTGATCTGTAAATACGACCCTATTAGTCTCCTTTCTCGCTCCAATCATCTTATCAAATTGGTCTTCAACAAAGTCTTTTCTTAATCTATTAAAATCTTCTATACTGTCTCTTCTCTTAATTTTGAAAAATTCTAAAATACTTCTCATTTTTTCCTCTCTTTGTCTAATCAACTCGTCGTCCAAATGCTAGTTTAACATTTTGACTCCGACCTTCTCGTTGTATATATATCATTTTCCCTAAAATAATTTATACTTGTATTTAGCAATCTATGATTCTATTAATATACAAGATGTTATTAAAGATTTATGATACATCTATTTATTGATACTCATATATTATACACCTGTCCTCACATTTTAGTCAATACCCATTTTTGATACTTATGCACTATAATATTGATAAATATAATCTTCCCTGTCCACCTCTAAATTCATTTTTATTAACTTATATCACAAAATATATTTTCATATTGATTATTATATATTCCTTAACCGATTAGATATTATATAAGATATATTGCGATGTTAATGTTTAAGTATTTACGATTTCGCATATATATTTTGTCTTTTATTCTCACTCTCCCAATTATTGCATTGTGTATTTAGTAATATTGTGATACAATAACATTAGGCATAATAATACAATCTATAATTTAATAAGAGGAATAATGGAATATACACAATTATTAGACCAAGCATTATTATCACGTAATGCTGCAGATGATTTTGAAAAATTTTATACAACCAACAATAATTTCAAACAATGGCTAGACGATATTTTGCCCGAAGTGAATGCATGTCGCAATCAAGAACAACACAATCCTTGGCACAAATATAATGTAATGGGGCACATACTTCATTCAGTTGAGGAAATGAACAAACAGACTATAGGATTATCAGATGCTGATCGCAGACGGCTAGCCTATACAATGTTTTATCACGATATGGGCAAGCCCGAGTGTCATATTGTTCGCAATAAAAATGGGCAAGAAATAGATAGTTTTTTCAATCACAATGTGGCTAGTGCAAGAATTGTCAATCGCACCGCTGCAAAATTTGGATTTGATGAAAATGAAGTAAAAGAAATTAACGAATTAGTTTACAAGCACGATATATTTATGTTTGTAGTTGACCACCCTACTACTAATCCTCATTGGCGAGTACTTTCTGAGGCTTTAGTTAAGTCTGAGATGAATGACCTATCCAAGGTGGGCAACCCCAACAAATTGATGAGAGAGTTAATAATGGTGGGTAGAGCCGACAGCCGTGCTCAGAACGAAAAAATGACATCGAATAGTCTACTACTATTAGACCACTTCGATACAATCTTAGACAATATAACCGAACACGAAAACGAAAAATAATGTAACAATTATAATATTAAATCATTAATATTATGTTTTCTAATAGGCTTGCTAGATAATAGTTTAATAGAAGGTTATAGGCAAGCGTCTCCACCAAGGCACTTATAAACATCTTTATAATATGTCAATAGCAAAGCCGCCATACGATAGCGTCTTTGCTATTATCTAACTGAGTTGCGAGCTATAAGCGAAACAAATCTATATCTATCAGAATACACATCACAATTATATATACTTGATAAGTATTTTTTTAACCATTCTAATATATATCAATAATTATTATAATATTCATAATCAACAAGCATATTACTATATCCAAGCAAGTCTCAAAAAAAACGCCACTGTATAATGCATAATTTATGCATACATAGTGGCGTTCTTTTTTTATTACATTACTTTATCAAAATCATAGTCTTGATCAAAATCTAATTTTTTAGAATCTGTCCCATAGTTGTCTTTCGCCAAATTGCTTTTCATCTCTAATCCAGATTCTTTCCTAATGCTAGCCACGACATCTTCCGGATGTAATTTGCCATTAACTAGCCCAATCATTTGTTCTTTATTAAGCACCGATGACATACCAACATTATATATTTCTTCTACAAAAATATTACGCTTAATGCAATCTTCCTTGCTCAATATCTGACCCTTGTTGGTTATGGCAATTTTGCCATTATCTTCGCAGTTAAGTATTACTTTGTCTGACAAAAACGATTCACCGCTATCCGACTTAACGCCAGCCAATTCCAAAGCAGTCCTAATCAAATTCTCCTGACCAATAGTGTTAATAATAATTGCCTTGTCTTTGTAATCGCTTGCAAATTCTAATATGGTTAGTGGATAATGCAGCATATCATACATATCTCTATTGTCTCTCTCATCCAACACATCGCTGAAATCAACATCTAGCATAGTATAAGTCTTTGTATTATCTCCCAAATCAACTGTTTTTGCACCGTCTACGGTATAATAGAAATCAGTTTTGGGCATAAAAAGTGATTTCCTATCCAATGCTCCTGCCTTAGACAATGCATATTGCAAATATTTTTTTTGTCTTTCATCACTTATCCATATTGCATTATTAGGATCTTGCAATACATCTGTTAACTTAATATCTTCGTACATTTTATATCCCTCTCTTTAACTTATCACCATATGTGGTCAACATCTCATAAAGTTTCCGCTATATGCGATTATTTTATTTGTTATATATCTCGATACCATGTGCCCCTACAATTAAAACTGTAGTACTTTGCAAATTAATTAACTACATCCACAATTCACCCATAGTATTAGACTGCGCTACATCACTTGCGGTAGCCACTTGGTTGTCGATATAGTCTAACTTAGAGGCAAGTGTATTCTTGGCAGAAAATAAATTCTTAGTATCCATCATTGATTTAATAGCATTTTCATTCTCGTGCCTCTTCATAAACTTGACAAATCTCTCATTCATAAACATATCTTGAGGTATATCTTCTAGGCTGATCTTGTCATTAGAATATAAATAAGCAGCCTTACCTAAATCAGTTATATTATTAGAGATATTGCCCAAAATGTCACGGTATTTCCCATTTAGACTAGCGGTATAGTATACTTGGCCAAACCCATTTTTATAATCTGTTGCAGCATAATAGCCTTCGGATAATTTGCCATCTATATCCCTGTATCTCTGCTCGCCACTCTGCATAGTAACAAGACCAAATCCATCAGCATAATCATTTGCTTTAATAAAAGACATCTCGGTCAATCGCCCATCAGTATTACGATACTGCCACAAACTGAATTTATCTTTTTTGACAGCGGCATAACCAAAACTATAGTTGTTGGTAGCATAAAAATGCTCACTTAAGTTGCCATTAATATCACGATATTGCCATGCCTGTTCATTATTTAGCACATTTCTGGCAACAGCGGCATAACCACACGAATATGGTTTAGCAAAAGTATATTCGTCTTGGCTTAGTTGAAACCTAGTATTAATATAATGGTACTTGTCCCCACCAATTTCTTTAACTGCCGCAAATCCATCAGAAAATTTGCTAGCCTTGGCATATGGCCCGCTTACTATAATACCATCCTCGATGTAATAATTGACGCCTTCAACCAACTTAATATCTATCTTTGGTGCAGTCTTAGTGTTATTAATATAACTATCATATATTCTATTGATCTCTTTTCTGTCCATAATATTCCCCCACTTATAATAATCACATTTTGTATAAATAGTTTATCACAATTTTTAGAATTGTCAAGATGCAATTTATACCAAAATAAGGCCAATTATTAACCACAGTGCACGCTGACTAGGTGGTTATTGTTCTGGTTGACTGATTAATAAATATCTTAATAATCGCCAAACAATATAGACAAAAAAACAACACTCCTAAATCTATTAGAAGTGTTGTAAATAATCCATTAAGGAAAAGTCTACTTAATCAACTATTTAATAATAGAAGATACTACACCAGAACCTACAGTTCTACCACCCTCACGGATAGCGAATCTTAGTCCTTGCTCGATAGCGATAGGAGTGATTAACTTAATAGTCATTCTTACGTTATCACCAGGCATTACCATCTCTACACCAGGTTGTAACTCGATAGAACCAGTAACGTCTGTAGTTCTGAAATAGAACTGAGGTCTGTAACCATTGAAGAATGGAGTATGTCTACCACCCTCTTCTTTCTTCAATACATATACCTCTGCAGTGAACTCGGTATGAGGATTAATTGTACCTGGCTTAGCAAGAACCTGTCCTCTTTCGATTTCATTTCTTTGGATACCACGAAGTAATAGACCAACGTTATCACCAGCAACTGCTTGATCCAACATCTTTCTGAACATCTCTACACCAGTAATAACTGTTTGCAATTTAGAGTTCATACCAATGATCTCTACAGTATCGCCAACTTTAACAGTTCCTCTCTCTACTCTACCAGTAGCAACTGTTCCACGTCCAGTAATTGTGAATACATCCTCAACTGGAAGAAGGAAAGGCTTGTCAGTAGCTCTCTCTGGCTCAGGAATATAAGAGTCAAGAGCATCCATCAATTCGAAAATGCATTTGCAGTCAGGGCTGTCAACGTTGCCGTCTTTAGCAGCTTCTAATGCTTTCAATGCAGAACCCTTGATGATAGGGGTAGTATCGCCTGGGAAACCATACTCAGTAAGCAAGTCTCTGATCTCCATCTCTACTAATTCTAGTAGTTCTGGGTCATTAACTTGGTCAGTTTTGTTCATAAATACTACGATGTAAGGAACACCAACCTGTCTAGCAAGAAGGATATGCTCTCTTGTCTGAGGCATTGGACCA
>CAMEKS010000048.1 GCA_945921465.1 uncultured Clostridia bacterium
GCAACTACTAGGATAGCGCCATCCATCTGTGCAGCACCAGTGATCATGTTCTTAACATAGTCAGCGTGCCCTGGGCAGTCTACGTGAGCATAGTGTCTCTTGTCAGTCTCATACTCAACGTGAGCAGTATTAATAGTAATACCTCTTTGTCTCTCTTCTGGTGCTTTATCAATAGCGCCGTAGTCCATAGCAAGTGCATGGCCCTTAGCAGCTAGAGTCATAGTGATAGCAGCAGTAAGAGTAGTTTTGCCGTGGTCAACGTGTCCGATTGTACCAACGTTAACGTGTGGCTTAGTTCTTTCAAATTTAGCTTTTGCCATTTTTAGAAAATCTCCTTATAAAGAATTTTGTTTTTTGGTTTGGTTTGGAATACATTTCCAAAATCTCTTAGATATTTTTACATAAATTTAACAAAATGTAAAGCAAATAACATTACTTTTGTCTATTACCAATTACTTTTTCGGCAACATTCTTAGGAACCTCAGCATAGTGACTGAATTCCATATTAAATGTACCTCTACCTTGAGTCAAACCTCTTAAGTCGGTAGCGTAACCAAACATCTCAGATAGAGGAATTTCGGCGTGGATGGCTTGTTGACCATTGATAATCTCTGTGCCGTTCAATACACCACGTCTACGGTTAATATTACCCATAACATCGCCTAGATATTCATCTGGCATCTCTACCTCTACCTTCATTATAGGCTCTAGGATAACTGGATCTGCCTTTCTGCAGCCTTCCTTAAATGCTAAGGAACCAGCAACCTTGAACGCCATTTCACTAGAGTCGACATCGTGATAAGAACCATCAAATACAG
Organism: uncultured Clostridia bacterium; assembly: GCA_945921465.1. GTDB lineage: Bacteria > Bacillota > Clostridia > Christensenellales > UBA1242 > UBA11490. Next base: position 819 of record CAMEKS010000048.1, read on the forward strand.
TTGCTTTGAAGTCTACTGTCTCATATCCAGCTAATACACCATTATTCTTGGCTTCTTGAATACCGGCATCAATAGCAGGGATGAATTCCTTAGGAATAGCACCACCAACAACTTTGTTCTCAAACTTGTATCCTTCGCCTGGTTGAAGTGGTTCAAATCTAACCCAACAGTCACCATATTGTCCGTGACCACCAGATTGTTTAATATATTTACCTTCTACCTCTACCGCTTTGCGGATAGTTTCTTTGAATGCAACTTGAGGTGCGCCCACATTAGCCTCTACCTTAAATTCTCTCATCAATCTATCTACAATAATCTCTAGGTGAAGTTCGCCCATACCGGCGATAATTGTCTGACCAGTTTCTTGGTCGGTATAAGTCTTAAATGTAGGGTCTTCCTCAGCTAATTTAACCAATGCTAAAATCATTTTCTCTTGGCTCGCCTTAGTCTTAGGCTCTATAGCAACCCTAATAACTGGCTCTGGGAAATCCATACTCTCTAGTATAACTGGATTGTTCTCATCACATAGAGTCTCACCAGTAGTAGTATCCTTCAATCCTACGATTGCTACGATATCACCTGCATAAGCTTCTTCCAACTCAGATCGATTGTTGGCGTGCATTCTAATCAAACGACCAACTCTCTCTTTCTTGCCCTTGCAAGAGTTATATACATAACTACCTGCAGTAAGTTTACCGCTATATATACGGAAGAATGTCAATCTACCTACAAATGGATCGGTCATAATCTTAAATGCTAGCCCCGCAAATGGCTCGGTGTCAGAGCTATGTCTAGCAACCAACTCGTCGCTTCCTGGCTTGTTGCCCTTGATAGATTCGATATCTGTAGGTGCTGGCATATAATCTACTATAGCGTCTAGCAACATCTGTACACCTTTGTTCTTAAATGCAGAACCGCAAAGCATTGGGCTAAACGACATATTAATAGTACCTTTACGGATACCTCTCTTAATCTCGTCTACAGTTAATGTCTCGCCAGCAAAGTATTTCTCCATCAACTCGTCATCTTGACCAGCAGCAGCCTCAATGATTTGCTCATGAAATTTCTCACAATCTGCTTTCATATTAGCAGGAATTTCTATTTCTTCTATATCTTTGCCTAGGTCATCTTTGTAAATGTAAGCTTTCATAGTAACTAGGTCTACTAGTCCTTTGAAGTCTGCAGCCTGGCCAATAGGCAATTGTAATGGCAATGGATGAGCACCCAAACGGTTCTTCATTTGCTCCATTACTCTTAAGAAATTGGCATCGTCTCTATCCATTTTGTTGACGAATGCCATTCTTGGAACTCTGTATTTGTCGGCTTGTCTCCAAACCTTCTCAGATTGTGGTTGTACACCACCTCTAGCGCAGAATACAGCAACTGCACCGTCTAGTACCTTAAGCGAACGCTCAACTTCGGCAGTGAAGTCAACGTGCCCTGGGGTATCGATAATGTTGATTTGGCAGTGTTTCCAGAAGCATGAAGTAGCAGCAGAAGTAATAGTGATACCTCTTTCTTGCTCTTGTGCCATCCAGTCCATAGTTGCGGCACCCTCATGAACTTCGCCAATCTTATGTGTACGGCCAGTATAGAATAGTATACGCTCAGTAGTGGTAGTCTTACCAGCATCTATATGTGCCATAATACCCACATTTCTAAAATGTTCTATTGGAATTTGTCTTGGCATATTTCAATAATCTCCTAATAATTTTTACCAACGATAGTGTGCAAAAGCCTTGTTGCTCTCTGCCATTCTATGTACATCGTCTTTCTTCTTATAAGCACCGCCAGTGCTGTTGTGTGCATCCATAATCTCAGATGCAAGTTTTAGATCCATACCTCTCTCAGATCTCTTGCTAGCATATTCTACCAACCAACGAATGGCAAGAGTTTGCTGTCTAGCTGGGGAAACCTCTAGAGGAACTTGGTAGTTAGATCCACCCACACGCCTAGACTTAGTCTCTAGTAGTGGTTTCAAGTTGTCCAATGCTTCCATGAAATATTGATCAGGCTCTACTCCAAGCTTGTTTTTAATAATATCAAATGCTCCGTACACGATATTCTGAGCGATTGCTTTCTTTCCGTCTTGCATAACTTGGTTAGTCAACTTAGTAATAACCTTATTTCCATACAGTGGATCTGGCAATACATCTCTTTTAGGTACGCCTGCTCTTCTTGGCATAATTACTCCTTTTACAAATTTTTATATTGTATATTAATTTTTAATTTTTTCTCGACAATAATTATGTTTCGCAATAATAAATTTAACTATGCGTCAAATTTTTTTGGGCAAAACTTAGTCGATGTGATTAGATGCTATGATTATATGCGACACTGTTGTCGCACTAACATAGCCATTGCAAAGTTATTGACAAAACAAATCAATCTAATAACTATTTTGCACGCTTAGCGCCATACTTAGATCTAGACTGCTTTCTCTTTGCCACACCTGCAGTATCAAGCGTACCACGAATGATGTGATAACGAACACCTGGCAAATCTCTTACCCTGCCACCACGAATAAGAACAACGCTATGTTCTTGTAGGTTGTGACCCTCGCCTGGGATGTATACAGTACCTTCTTGACCATTAGATAGTCTTACTCTGGCAATTTTACGCAATGCAGAGTTAGGCTTCTTAGGAGAAGTCGTTGTAACTGTAAGGCATACACCACGCTTTTGAGGATTTTGGTCTAGGATAGGCACATTAGATTTTACCGCTTGACTCTTTCTGCCTTGTTTTACTAATTGATTAATTGTAGGCATCTTTTCCTCCTTGCAAATTGTACTAACATTGGGCAAAATTTGATCGAAATCTCAACCTTCAATAACCCAACTGTCAATTATAGTGCCATAGTACTATATCATCACCGTGCCGACCTTACCCTTCAACCCTTAGGAAAAGCCAAAACTAGATATCGCACCACGCACCCGATTATTATTTCCCCACTATAGCACATTTAGCCCGTAGGCAATGCGTATCATAATATCGTGAGGAGCAAGAAACTCTACTAATTTTCACACCATATTAGACTAAGTTTCTACCCAATCTGACAACAAGCCATAATTGGCATATTATAATACAAAGTAGATTTTATCAAAATCAATGCTTTAAGTCAATACATTTATATAAATAAATAATTAATTTATATATAATAAAAACAATTTTATAAATTTTTTATATTTTTTGATTTTACATAATATAATAATTATGATAAAATAAGGTTAAATCTAGTTATAATGTTTGCTTTGTGGGCAAAATTTTGTTGATTAACATTAGTTTCATCATTTCTAGATTATTATTATTGATATCTCACTGCATTAATTAATGCAAATTTATCTATAGATATCCAATAATATAGTGTATGCCAATATCAAATGAGGCATAATATTGCTGTATCAATATAAAGCCAAGCATTTGCTCTGACTAAATCAATTGGCTATACAATAACCTGAATTATTAGAATTGTCATTGGAGAATTTATGAAGAAATATGTTTATCCAGCAGTGATATATTATGACGAAGACGCTTTGGTTTACGTCATCTATATCGAAGACCTAGGCATAGTTGTCGAGGGTGATACGGTAGAGGAAGCACACAATCGTGCTGGGCAATTTATGGATATATATCTAGAGACCGCCATCAAAGAAGGCTTGGATATACCAGAGGCGACCGATTTCGACTCGGTGGTTTCTGCACATCCTAAGGAAATGGTTGTACTAGTAGAGAGCACTCTAGACAATCGCAATCGAGCCATAAAGACCAACTAACTATACTGATGGCAATGTATTAGGGCGTGATGCAAATCATACGCCATTATATTGATATTGTACAAGCTAATTATACAAATTATATGTCAATATATTCAATTAAGTATCTCGCCTATTATAATCGCTAATACATTTAATTTTTAACATTACTATTACAACAACTCCAATAAAGAATTATACATAAAATAGAGCACATTGTGATTAACTTAATGTGCTCTATTTTTACAAAAAAATTGGCTATATTTAGCCAATTTTTGATTTTCCATTATTCAGCTGTAGCCACCGCTACATTCTCATTAATTCCTTGTCCTGCTTCTTTGTGTCTATTGATTACACTATTCAATACTTCAGACACCATTCCACTCTCTTTTGGCATATTACCCCTAATATATTCTAGGTTGGTTGCCTCTACTTCTTTGCTCCTTTCCATATCCATTATGCCAGCTTTCGCTATGGCATTACGAGTTAAATCCCTTGCAGTGTTAGATCGGTTACAAGAGTTGTACATAAATGGTTTACCATTTACATCGAACAAGAAAATTCCGTTATCCATATCAGCACCAATGATAGGACACGATAGTAATAAATTAAAAATATCTGCATTAGCTTCTGCAATATAATTAATAGCCATAAGCCATCTCCTTTTTATTTTTATTACACGCCTAGTATATCATAGTTTTTAACTTTTGTAAATACTAATTAGATATTTTTTTGAATTACGTTAAATCTTCAAATGATTAATATGCAGTAAAATTTTAATAATTATATTGCCGCCTAATACTATTTATATTGCTTTTTACCCCTCAAAACTTAATTGAACTATATTCCCAAAGATTCGAAAAAATATATTAAAATATCTTAATTTAATTAATCTAATTGTAATGTAATGTGCAAAACCCGACTATAATCTAAAAAAAAATTAAAAAACTGGGAGTCAAATTAAAAAATTGATTTGACTACTTAACCGATATTTGCTACATTATTTATGAATGATGAGGAATGGAGGAAAAATGGAATTTTTAGACAATCAAGAAGAGTACAAAAAGTTACGAACTTCGTTAGAGAAATCATTTATAATTGATTTAGAAAATCAAATTAACAAAGCAACACAAGAGTGGAACGAGACTGCCCCGCTGATGAGAACTATTAATGCTCACAAATATGAAGAATATATGGACGATCTTAATAGAAAATTAAAGGAAGAAGTCGTAGGGCTGCGCGCTATTAAGAAAAAAGACCCAGACACTATCTTAAATGATGATATTAATATGCTCCAAAAGGGCATTGATGCTATCCCAACCAGCAAGAATCCATTTGATTGGATTACTAATTTTAGGCACAATTTTATAGAACTTAATTGTTTTACTAGAATGGCACTATTTGGAACAATAAATATCAAAAATATGTACGATTATGATATTATCAAAGTGGTACATTCAATAGATTTACCTAACCTTGATGGCACCAAAGAAGATAAAATACAGACAATAACTGGTCTAATTACTAGAGCAAAAGCCGACAAAAATATAAGCGTTTCTGATACAGACAATTTTGATTATTCCACTATCGATAACCCTGACATAATGCAGCAAGTAACTATGAGCCTAGATTAAAAAATATACTACAGTACATTTGTTTATAGTGTGTATACATAATAATCTTTTTAATTATTAGATAGATTGATAATAAATATATAATTAACAATTCACAATTATATAGAATGGTGTTATAAGGTATTGGCATAGTATTATCGCTATATGAATATATAACAAAAAAGAATAACCACAGAGTATAAATATACTCTGTGGTTATTTTGTTAATAATATTTTGTATTAATTTTCAGTGTTGTTATAGATAATCCTGTTTAATTACCCATTTCATCTTCGATAAAATTAACAGAACTCATTCGCAATTTCTTTGTCTGTCCAATCATAGCATCACTTATCATCTGTGGATGATATTCGGCTTTGCGCATTGCGTCTATTTCTGAACACAATTCCATAGTGTCTTTGAACTTTTCATTAAAGCTTTGTTTAATATCTTCTGTATATTTGCCATCATCAGACATATTCTCTGCTTCTTCCATTCCATTACATTTCAATAGATATCCATTGAAGACATATAATCCATTCTCAACCCTTTTCTCTTTGTGGTTAGACGACTCATAGATAGTAACTGGCTGGAAAGTATCATTATTGCCAGCAACCCAGAATGTTAATTTAGGTCTAGAGAT
>CAMEKS010000049.1 GCA_945921465.1 uncultured Clostridia bacterium
TATCCACTATTTAGCAGATTGAACTCTGGATCTAATATACACCATATCAACATCGCACTTGCCAATAATTCATCTACCGCAATTAGATATAACGACGACACCAATGAATTTGGTTTGATTGCGAGCACAGCCGAAGCCGGTATTACGCTAAGCAACATTACGTTAGGCAGCTTTGGTACTACTAGTAGTATAACTTTGAAAAGTAGCAATACAACCACAACAAGATATCTATCTGGATTGATAGGAACGATAGACAGTGGGTCATTAACCAATCGAATCACTAATGTCACTAACTACATATCCCTTACTGGTGAAGCGAAAGATGGCAACAAAGAAGCACAAATCTCCGTAATGGGCCTATTGAGATCGCTAAGTCCTACCAATATGTCTCGATGTGCGAACTACGGCGCCTTGACAGCCAGTCTCAACGTTGCAGGATTGGCATATATAGGCAATAGTTCTAATAATGTGTATGTAGAATTGGAATATTGCTATAATGTCGGTGTATTAAAAGCTTTATCAATTAATGGGTTATTCAGGATCTATGGCAATGGCTCTATTAAGTATTGTGTCAATGGAGAGGAATTAAACTTTAGCAATATTGATGCCAGCCAAACTCAATATCTATCTGATATAATCAATAAACAAGATAGATGCTTAGAGATGGGCTATGGAGTAGGAAACTCAGAGAAGTTAGTGGGATCATTTTATGGTTTGGCCAATATGACAACGACTAATTTTGAGGTCGATAATTGTGCCAACTATACATCCTTCTACACGAGAAGAGGAGATGGAATGTTTGCAGTAGGGTTAGTCAAGTTCGCTTTCCTAGAATCTACTGAACAAGGAGTGATAACAGTTAGCAATTCTTATAATGTGGGATCTATGGACGTCAACGAAGTTGCAATAACCAATCGAGACGAAAAAGGCGGTTTATATGGCAATGCAGTTGTCGGCCTAGTTGCTTTGGAATCAAAAAAAGGTCAAAATATAACAACAAATATAACTAATTGTGCTGTAGGTATAGAAATAAAAAGAGATAATTTATCAGGCGAGACCCTTATATTGGATTCAAATAAAGTAGAAGCATATAATTACGGCAAGCGTGTTACGTCCACTACCGACGCTAGCGGCAATACTACTTATGGGTTAACCGACACTTATTGCACATCTTTGGCATGTGGATTCACTTACTCAATTATGATTAATAATCAATCAAACATAAAAAAAGTTGCAATTTCTAATTGTTATACCAAAGTCCTTCTAAGTAGTAGTAAGATGATTACTACATCTATGATTGGAGGTCTGTTTAATGAGTTAACAATCAATAATTGCCATAATTATGGGATCGATTTTACATTACCAAGTGGATATTATTATCCTAATTCAGGAATCTTTGAAGGCAATGGTGCTGTCGTTAATATAAGTAATTGTAGCAACGGGGCCAAAGTCCGTTCGGCGGGTATTGCACATTTGACGGCAGGTTATATTGGAGATGGGGGATTCTACGGCAATGAAATTAGCGGCTCATTAACCATAACAGGTTGTACCAATAATGGCGTTGTAAATTCTAGCGGAGATGCGGCAGGTATAGTATGTATTGACGGGGCTATTAACAAATTTGGTGCCAATCTAACAATTAATATTAGTGGTTGTACTAATAATGGCACAGTAACCAGTACTGGTGGTTCGGCAGCGGGTATATTGGTTGGAGACATACTTCAACGCGTTGCTGAAGTGACTAAAAAAGGTACCGAAGATACTGGCTATACAGTAACTAAAAGCATTGGGACCCCAAGTATTACTATAACAAGATGTATCAATGCTGCAGAGATATCTGGCAATCAAATAGCTGGCGGCATAGCGGTAACATATAATAATGCAAGAGTAGGTAGTGAAGTTAAATTTAATGGATTTACTGTTTCATATTCGGATGGATCTAGCGTTACGTATGATGTATCAAAGCCGTACACAACTACCACAACCCAAAATGGAGTCGAGACTACTACTACAACCACATATTACTATCAATACGCTATAGGAACAATTAGTATCACTGACAGTGAAAATAGTGGCAATATTAGTAATAATAATTCTAACATCTCACAGATTTTGACCTATAGGTCCAGCAGAACGACCTCAGATTCAGATCCAACTACATGGACTAACAATAGAACACTAAATACTAGCAGTGCCCCTGCATATACCGATTTAGATGTAACTTATACATTGATTTACTCGCTTATTGAAGATGGATCTGCTTATACTGTGACCGGCATAGATAATATCCCGAATGGCAAGACCGTAGATGTAGTCATCCCATCAAAATACAATGAAAAAGATGTAAAAATGATAACCAACTATGCATTTAGTGGATATGATAATATTAATAGCATAACCATCCCGAACAGTGTGACAATAATAGAAGATGGTGCATTCGATGGTTGTACGGGATTAACTAGAATATCTCTTCCATCTGGTCTTACATCCATTGACAATCTTTTATTTAATGGTTGTATCGCATTAACCAGCGTAACAATTCCTGATAGCGTAACCAGTATAGGCGAATATGCATTCTTTGACTGTTATGGTTTAACTACAGTAACTTTTGAATCAGGTGAATCAGTCTCTCAATTAAAAACAATAGGCAGCAATGCATTCTTTGGCTGTAGCGGCTTAACCAGTATAAGCATCCCAAGCAGTGTAACTAGTATAGGCGAAGCTGCATTCTATGAATGTAACGAATTGACAGGAGTATATATATCTAATTTGTCTAAATGGTGCAATATATCTTTTGCTGATTATGCTTCAAATCCGTTAGGTTATGCACACAACTTATATCTTAATGGTGTGTTGTTGACTACACTTACTATACCAAGTGATATTACAGAGGTAAAAGCATATGCATTCTATGGATGTACCAGCTTAACCAGTATAACAATCCCAAGCAGTGTGACTAGTATAGGCGAATCTGCATTTGAAGATTGCTACTATGAATATGATGGAACTGTTTATGGTTTAACTACAGTAATATTTGAATCAGGCTCTAACCTATCTACAATAGGCGAGTCTGCATTCTTTGGCTGTGGCGGCTTAACCAGTATAACCATCCCAAGCAGTGTAACCAGTATAGGCATTCATGCATTCTCTGGTAGCGGCTTAACCACAGTAGCCTTTGAATCAGACTCTAACCTATCTATAATAGACGTTTATGCATTCTCTAGCTGTAGCGGCTTAACCAGTATAGAAATCCCAAGCAGTGTAACCAGTATAGGCTCTTTTGCATTCAGGGGCTGTATCGGTTTAACCAGCATAACCATCCCAAGCAGTGTAACCAGTATAGGCACTAATCCATTTGCAAGTTGTAGCAGTTTGACAACGATTACTGGGGAAAATGATAAATATAAGGTGGTAAATAATTGTATAATAGATACAACATCAAAAACACTAATAACAGGGTGCAAAAAAAGCACAATACTTACAGATGGTAGTGTAACCAGTATAGGCAGCTATGCATTCTCTGGTTGTAGCGGCTTAACCAGTATAACAATACCAAATAGTATAACTAGTATAGGCGAAGGTGCATTCGATGGCTGTACTGGCTTTACCAGTATAACCATCCCCAATAGTGTAACTAGTATAGGCAAAGATGCATTCTATGGCTGTACTGGATTAACGAGAGTAGATATATTTAACGTTACAAACTGGTGTAATATTGATTTTGCCAATGCTTATGCAAATCCATTAATTTATGCTCATCAACTATTTCAAAATAATACATTAAAGTCCGAATTAACAATTCCAACGTCTATTACAGTGATAAAACCATTTACATTCTATGAATGTAGCGGATTAACACAAGTATATTTTTCTAAAAATATTACCAGTATAGGCTCTTATGCATTCTATGGCTGTAGCGGCTTAACCAGTATAACCATCCCAAGCAGTGTAACCAGTATAGGCTCTTATGCATTCTCTGGTAGCGGCTTAACCAGCATAACCATCCCCAATAGTGTAACCAGTATAGGCTCTTTTGCATTCTCTGGCTGCAGCGGCTTAACCAGTATAACAATACCAAACAGTGTAACTAGTATAGGCGAATATGCATTCTGTAACTGCAGCGGTTTAACCACAGTAAATTTTGAAAATAATTCTCAATTGACCAGTATAGGCCGGTCTGCATTCTCTGGTTGTAGCGGTTTAACCAGTATAACCATCCCAAGCAGTGTAACCAATATAGGCTCTTTTGCATTCTATAACTGTAGCGGCTTAACCAGTATAACAATTCCAAATAGTGTAACTAGTATAGGCGAGTATGCATTCAGGGGCTGTACCGGCTTAACCAGTATAACCATCCCAAGCAGTGTAACTAGTATAGGCACTAATCCATTTGCAGGATGTAGCAAATTGGATACGATTACAGGAGGAAACAATACATATAAAGTAGTAGATAATTGTATAATAAATACAACAACAAAAACACTAATAACAGGGTGCAAAAAAAGCACAATACCTACAGGCGGCAGTGTAACCAGTATAGGCGAGTCTGCATTCTGGGGCTGTAGCGGATTAACCAGTATAACCATCCTAAGCAGTGTAACCAGTATAGGCAAATATGCATTCTATGGCTGCAGCAATCTGAGCGAGGTTACATTTAGTGATAGTGCTTCAAAATGGTCAGTAACAGATGGGTCAAGAACTGTAGTACTGAGTGTAGGTGATAGTGGTACAAATGCTACTTATTTGAAATCAACTTATAGTGATTATACTTGGACCAAAAAACAGTAATAGTTGATGGCGGAGATTGATAGTTGTCGACGCTGCTGACTATTATTAGGCGATAGGCTATATAGGGCGAATGTATTGCCGATATATTGGCTACTAATAGCAATAATTAAATAAAAGAGAGAAAACGAAATATTAGGGAAGCATATGTTTGGGGGTGCTTCTAAGGGATAGAGTTTTCTCTCTTTTTTGTTGGGTGTGATAAATTGTTTGATATATTAGGGGAGATTTGGTAAAATATATAATGTATAAGTGTATTTGCATTCACGTCTAGGCGCAATAGATTGTGTAGTTGGTATAATTAAATCTATGTGATGTTAATTTTGCTTACGCTTTCGCTCGCAACTCACTAAGCCAATCGCAAACACCGCTATTGCTAGCGGCATACTGATTGAATTAACATCAGTTGCTGTCAAATATCCCTATGGGCTGCTTGACGACA
>CAMEKS010000050.1 GCA_945921465.1 uncultured Clostridia bacterium
ATATTTGGCGACGGTGACAAATTGACTATTGTTAACTCTAATAGTGTATTATACAAGAATATATTGATTAACAAAGTACACAGCACCAAGCAAAATATATTGAATAGCAAGGAGCCAATTAGTAATCAAATAATTAATACAGCCAACATTATTGTATCTGCGGATGTGTATCAGCAGATATTGCGAAATAATGGAATTATTAAGAGCATTGATGAAATTATTGATGCGGGTGGCAGCGCTACCGATGTGGGAGGCAATAGCAATCTAATCAATCTAATAGCCATTAAGACCAATTTGTATAGCGGCAATTATAAGGTAGGAGCAGTTTTGTTAGATTCTGAAATTACCAAAACAATTGTTGTGCAAGGCGGCGAAATGGCCAGTACTGTTGCTTATGAGTTTCAGAAGCTATATGTAGGCCAAGAGATGGCTACCAATGGGGTGGTTATGCCAGTAGCGGCTTTTGAGACAAGCGAAATTAGTAGTGCTATTAATCAAATGAATCAACTAGGTTATTCGGTTACTACACTAGCATACGCCAAAATAATGGACGTTAACCAAATAATAGCAAATTGGCGAGTAGTGGTAATAATTGCAGCAATGGTATTACTTTGTGCAATATGCTATGGTTTATATTTATTTGGACGAAAACTATATATAGACAATGCCAAGGGAGTGGCGATTTGTAAATGTATGGGCTCGACAAATGCCAATATTTATGTGAGTATGTCGCTACTTGTAATTTTGTCCTTTTTCACAGCGACTGTGATAGCATATCTATTAGGTTGGTTAGTTACTGCAATCATTAATACGATTATCAGTGGTAGCAGCGCTTATTCTTTGACACTATTTGTGATCAATGGTTTTGTTAAACTATCAGTATTCGTACTTGCGATAGGATTGCCATTGTTGACCACTTACTTTGCCAAAAATGTATTTGACGGAATGACGCCTATGGATATATACCAATACAAGCTTAATTCTAAGAGATTAAGCAACAAATCGGGTGAGGCAGCAGTAGGTGGCTCAGGAAACGTAGTCGCTGACAACACCAATCATATTGCCAAAAACAACAATTCTGACAAAGAAACTGCCAAAGGCGAAGTAAATGCAGATGTGACAAAAGTTAAATTGAAGAAAGTATCTACTAAGAAAGATAACAAAGAATAAATTTGACAATATATAGGCTACTTGTTCGAATTGTGGACAAGTAGCCTTTTGTTATTGTATGGCTGAAGTATTGTCTAAGATTGTACAAAATTAAGCAAAAAATATATTCAAATACTCTTGACAAGAGATATATCATTTGATAAAATAATGCCTGTAAATTGAATATCTAGTCTTTGCCAAAGACAGCAAGTGAAAATAATTTTCGTAAATCTTGCCGAGGGAAAGTGTTAATAGGAATATCCTTATATTGTCCTTTAATGCTTTGGCATTGGAGGATTTTTCTTTTTGCAAAAGGGTGTAAAATAAAAATATATAAGGAGAAACTATGAGCGCAAATTTGGAAGCAAAGAAACAACTTGTGGCTAGTATCGAGGCAGAATTGAAAGAAGCCAAGAGTATTGTCTTTGTAGACTATCGTGGTATTACTGTTGCTGAGGATACTGAGTTAAGAAAAGCTTTTAGAGAAGCCGGCGTTAAGTACAGAGTTTTGAAAAACCGACTACTTATGAAAGCTCTTGACAACATTGGTATTACTGGTTACGACGCCAAAGAATTTGAGGGAACAACTGCTGTAGCATATGGTATGGACGAAGTTGCTCCTGCAAAGATTTTCTGCGAGACTGCTGACAAGTTGAACAAAATGGGTGTTAAGTTCGCAATCGTCAATGGCGAAATTATGAGCAAAGCACAAACCGAAGCATTGGCTAAGATTCCTAGCAAACCTACTCTTATTGCTATGTTGCTTAATGTACTACAAGGACCTATGTCCTCTATGGCTAGAGCATTGAGTGAGATTGCTAAGAAGAAAGAGGCATAATATCTTAGGATATAGTAATGCTTAATCTAAATCCTATTACTTTGTGTCGTCCGACGCCTAAGGGATTGGCCTTGGGATAAGCGGCAAGTGTAGGTGGACAAGATATTGTCTGAAAATATATATAACAAATAATATAAAATAAATTATTAGAGGAGAAATTAAAATGGCTGATTTGAATAAAATCGTTGAAGAGATCGAGAGCCTAACTGTATTGGAAGTTAGTGATCTAGTTAAGATGTTAGAGGAAAAATTTGGTGTTAGCGCTGCTGCTACTGTAGCTGTTGCTGGACCTGCTGCTGCTGGCGCTGCTGCTGCAGAAGAGAAGACAGAATTTACTGTTGTAGTGAAAGAAGTTGGTGCAAACAAGATTGCCGTTATCAAAGTTGTTAAGGACATCACTGGTCTAGGACTAGGTGAGGCTAAGGCAATGGTTGATGGTGCTCCTTGCACAATCAAAGAGAACGTTCCTGCTGAAGAAGCTAAAGCTATGGAAGCTAAGCTTAAGGAAGCTGGCGCTACTATCGAGTTGAAGTAGTTTCTGATATATAGTGTTAAATTATTACTATATAGTTGGCATTAGTACATAGGTTGTGCTATTGCTAATATAATGTAGTTGTATATTTAGTTAATTATCAAAAAATTTTGGTTACTAATATTATACAAAGCAAATTAAATTTACATCCAATATCGCAAAACACAGATTTTGTGAAAAAAATGACTTAGAGTTTTGGATACTTTAAGTCATTTTTTTTGTTATATGCAATATTATCTAGGTCGCATATTGAATGTCCAATATACGAATGGGTCGATTCAATCTTTGATAAAGGTTGTACATATTGGAGTTTTGGCACAATTGCAGACCGATATGCCATTGGCTTGGCATTTGCAATTGCAATTAAATAAGCAGTCAGCGTCGCATTCTATATCAATGTTGCGCTTGTGACGATATGGGTGTATATCTGGTGCTGCCTCTAGCATAGTTTTGCTAACATCTTGCATTTGAGCCTTGTCTGGGTGTTTGTTTTCTTCATAAGACATACATTCGCAAGATTTTGACACTTTTATACCTTCCTTTGTGCAGCAATATCTGTCGTTGTGATAGCAATCTAGTTTTTTACATTTTAGATCCATAATGTATCCTCTCTTAATTATTTGTTTTTGCCCAATCTAGCGGTACACATTTAGTTATTCGCAGCCCATTATATCAAATTAGCAGATGAACATGACTTGTTGTGCAAAGCCCAATTAGCATAAATCTATGCGTCGCTATGAGTTTCTTAATATTGTGCGAGATTTGATAAATGTGTGTTGACCTATACTTAGTATTGGCAAAAATACGATAATTATGCCACAAAAATACTATTCGTTTTGGTCAAAATGACGTTATTGTTTGACTAAATAGGCAAAATATTTTACACTAAAGGCATAATAGGTTAGATTATGCGATGTTGCATTGTTGAATAGAATTGTTATTAGAAAGATATGTAATTTTCATTAAGATTTGCAATTTATACAATAACTACAAGTAATCTAAACCAATCTCTTAAGGAGGGAGCATTATGAAAATAGTTTTGATTAAAGATCTAAAAGGCAAAGGTAAGAAAGGCGATATAATAGATGTCAATTCGGGTTATGCACACAATTTTCTTATCCCCAACGGATATGCCATAATGGGGACATCAATGAATTTGAACGAAGCCAAGCAGGCTCAGGCTAGCAATGCATATAGGGCAGAGCAAGAGAGATTGCGTGCAGTAGAGTTGGGCAAAGAATTAAAAGATAGCAAGGTTACTTTGGCGATTAAGTGTGGCGCTAATGGCAAAGCATTTGGTTCGGTTACTAACAAAGAAATTGCGGAAGAGTTGGCAAAGCGAAATATAGATGTAGACAAGAAAAAGATTGAGATAGAGACTGTCAAAGGTATAGGACTATACAAGGCAAAAGTACGCCTGCATCCAACCGTAGTAGTTGATCTAGAGGTAGAAGTGGTTGCACAGGATTAAACCGGTTGCATAAGATTGTACTTAGGCGTGTAACAAGCCAGAGAGTTATTAGTATGTTGTTATAAAATAGAATTTGGAACAATCATTATAATAATTGGCAGGTAATCTAATTATTGTTTTACTGTGATAACGCAAATGTGTGTATGTATACAATATTATTAATATAATTATTTAATTGCAAAGACAAAGATATAGATGGGGTAGAAATATGAGGATAAGTTCGAGAGCGGTCATAATAGAAAATGGCAAAGTATTGACATTGTTTAGGCGAAAAATCAAAGGTGATGTTATTAAGGAATACTATGTCATCCCTGGTGGTGGCTTAGAAGCGGGAGAAACATTAGAGCAAAATGTAACACGCGAATTGCGTGAGGAATTGAATATAGAAATAAAAATTATTGGTTATTTGGGCGAGGAGTCTGATGGAGAGAATGTGGCACATTATTTTCATTGCGAGATTATTAGCGGCACTCCAAGATTAGGTGGTGAAGAGTTGGAACGGATGACCGAAGCTAACTATTACGAGCCGCAATTTATAGAGTTGTCCAAATTAGATGATTATGATATCAATGCCAAAGATTTAATTAGGAAAGCCGAGCGAAAAGAGTACGTCGCAAGGTAGGAATATTATGGAATTAAAAAATAAAATTATTGTTATTACTGGAGCGGCAGGTGGTATAGGTCGTGCTTTGGTTAGTCGATTGGTGGCAAATAATGTTGTGATAGCCATAGACTGCGACAAGTTGAGGCTTA
>CAMEKS010000051.1 GCA_945921465.1 uncultured Clostridia bacterium
AAAGCCGCCACCTCTGCTGCCACCCGAACCGCCGCTGCCAATAACGCTGACAACATTAGATGCTGTTTTCATCATCGACGCTAGTCGGATATTAGTGCTCAAAACGTTCATTGCTCGGTTAAACAATATTATATCCCCCAAAGAGACATCTCCGTTCACTCCAATCAGCCACTCTGGCATAGGCAACTTGACTACATCTAGTTTCTTGATCCACTTTTCGGATATGTCTAAGACATATGTATATGGTAGAATGTTATAGAAATATTCTGGATCTTCATTAACCAACTCTTCTAGCTTATTTTTTTCTACATTTTCTAAGAAATCTCTAAACCCAATAATTTCGTCTAAGTTGGTATTATTGGCTTCGCTACGCCTATTCATAATACTTGCAATTATTATTGCCACAATAAATATCAATACCGCTATCACAAAATATGCAACCCCGCCCGGCAGGTCGGCAATGCCATTAGAATATGTTATCATAAAAAGCGACATAGACACGGTGGCAATAATTGCCCATATATAGTAGCCACCGCAATATACTTCGGCGAACGCCACACCAAGCAATGCGCCCAAAATTATAGTCATAAACATGTTAATAATATTAACAACATTGCCACTAATTAATAATGGAATGTTAATTGCTAGTGCTAAGAATAGCCCGGCTATAAAGCTTGTCCATTTGGACGCCTTTCGACTTGTCTCGTCCAGTGCTGATATTCGATACGATCTATCATTTTTCCCCATAATTATATCTGTCGCCAAAGAAGAAAGTCTGTCGGAAACGGCGTCCAAAGGTACCTCCGCCGCCGATGTCGCACTAGATGTATCACCAACAGCTGCAACAGCGTTCCCAAAAATGCACGCCATTATCTTTTTGCTATAGTAATCATCGCCAGCATAGTCTTTTAATTTGATTAATGCCCAATCGTTTTCGCCTCTTTTTTCTATCCTTATATATCCAAGATGTGCCAAATTGACAATCATTGCAGTAATCGACTTGGTGGACACTCTAAATTTGTATATCCACTCCATATTGACAATACTAATATCTTGTGGTGGATAAAAATTGACTGGCTTGTATAGAGGTCTATCCTTCCCCCACTTTGCCCAAATAAGATATAGCAAGAACAATAGCAAAATGCCCGTTGCTACCAAAACAATATCAGCGACCAACGCTTTGTTAAAGAATGGAACATTGAAATATCCATCTGGCAATATAACCCTAAGTGTAAGCCCCGAGAACCAACTTAAACTATCTAAACTGCCCCTAATAATTGTGTTATTCCCAACTTCTTCTACGCTAATAGACTGCCCTGCAACATTATTGTCTATAGCCGTCGTGCTGCCATACGCACCATATGTCGCGCCAACATTTCTGTAGATATCTGCATCGAAATTTTTGGGCATAGTTACACTAAATGTAATGTTATTAATCTTGCAATCCCAGTCTGTGCCGATAATATTAAAATAAAATTCGTCCGCACCTTCTAGGCTATCTGCTCCTAGATTGTAATCATAGGAATATTTATAATAGTGATATTCTTGATCACGCCTATTAGAATAGCCTAACTCTACGTATACAGCATTTCCTTCTTGATATTGTCTATATATCCTATTCTCTGTATGACCATTGTTAATTATCTCAAAATTAGATACCCAAGCATCCACTTCTGCTTTGCTTCCGTCGGCTCGATAAATAGTATGTTTTTGGGGAATTACGCGAGTAATGCCTGCGGCGAATTTGTCAAAATGAACTGTAATAGTCTCCGTAATATGGCAACTTCTATTTTCATCAACTACGATATCAATATCATATTGATCAAATCTATACAAATAATCAGGAGAGGCCGCCACTCCTCCACCATTATTATCTTGTCCTGATATAACTACATACATAACTATTGGCACAATTAAGACCAATAGTAAAATTAGATATCTCCATATATTAAATTTCTTCATACTTTAATTTCCATATCTATAACTATGCTAGCAAATTTATCCTATAGAAAAATATTTGACAAAATCGCTATAAACTTTTGCATTGTTATACTTGTTATAGTTCCGTTGCACCAGTTATTAAACTGTCTACTTTTTCACGCGCAATTGGGCTCTTTGTTTGCCATAACACACTTTATCTTGTCCCTTGCAGCCCAATCAAAAACTTGTCGACTTGGTCGATTAATAACAAGAGATTAATCTCGGGTCTGACAACAGAGCGTATCTTAGTTATATTTTTTCAAAACATCAGATACTGTTTTCATCTCGCATTTGCCCAAATAATTTTCCTTAAAGTATCTCATAACCGATGGCACTGTTTTGTCTTCTAATTTGTCAATAATTGCCCTAATCTCTTCTTCCGACAACATCTTAGGTAGGTATGTCTCAATCAATGCTTTTTGCTCTTGAATATTTTTTACCTCTGTCTCATTGCCAACCTTCTGATAGTTCATTGCTTCCTCGGCAAGTTCCTTAATTGTCTTCTGGATAATCTTAATCATCTCTGGGTCGCCGATGGTTTCGCACTTAGCTCTGGCCTCAATTGTTGCCGCCATATATTTGCTCATCAATACCGAATATATTGACCTTGCATTAGTGTTTTTTTCTTTTAGCGCAATCATATTTTGCTTCTTAATTTCATCTATAATCATTGTAGTTTACTCTCCTTAAATATGTTTTCCATATTATCAAAACTTATTGTATCATTGCCCGACTCAATTTCCAAAATTTTTTGATAAACTTTTTCGGTAAAGTGGCAATTTGTACCGCTTTTTTTGGCAGTCTTAACAATTTTGCCAAGCAGATATTCAACCTCGGTTGGCTTAGACTGTAACAAATCTTGCAAAATAGAAGATACCATATCAGCGTTGTATTTCAACATTGCTTGTGTAATTCGATGCCTATATAATTTACCCTGCCAAGTGTCGGAACAGTATAGATTATAATTCAATTTGCCGTCATAATCTTTAGGCGATATACCTATACTATTGTATGCCAGACATCCTTCCTTTATCATTGCCTCTAACAACTTCCTACCGTACTTGTTGCTTAGGCACCCGCCTAATTTGCAGCCACTAATGGCCCCTAAGCCCGATATGGCCGCATTACAAATTACCCTACCCAGGACAAAGTCATTAAAGCGCTCCTCTAACACACACTCGCTTACTTCTCCAAATATCCTAACCACCATCTCTGCCAATGGCCTTGCCGCATTGTCATACACTCCAAATACAGTGGGCCCAGAATTGGTAATCTTGACCTTGGTATCGCTAATTTTGTCACAACTCCACAATATAAACATTCCCACAATTTGACTAAGTGGAAAATTGGTTGTAACCGAATGCCTAACAAGCGTATTGTTAAGCACAACCACTATACCGCCTTCCTTAAGATACGCCTTGGCATCGTATGCATACCCATCCATTAAGGTAGACTTGCATACAAGAAAAATTATATCTTTGGGCCCGCTAAATTCGTTAACGCTGCTTACGCACTTAACCAACGCGCTGATATTGCCCGACGGCTTAATCACGCTAATCTCTTCTTGCTCGTCAATTATAATACCTTGGTGATGTCCATATACATACTCTACATCCATACCTTTGGCAGATAGTACGCTAGCAATAACACAGCCTACGGCACCCGACCCAATCACGCCAATCTTTAGAGATTTCGATTGCTCGTTCTCTGATTTTTCCTTAACCTCTTCCATTATCTTCTCCCCAATTATTATAAGTCAACTTTATTCGAGTCTCCCAATCTAATCAGTATCTGCCTATTATTCCTAATTAAACATCGCATTTATCTAACATTCCCCTTTTGATATTAGCAAAAGTAAGTAGTTAATATCTTATAACGATATATAAATATATGCTATTTATCCTATGGAACTAATTACTATATATAAATATACTTATATATATGATATAACAATATTATATTGCAGTCAAACTGTACGCTGGTCAAAAAAATTTTTAAGTAATTTCAAATAATACTTGCAAAAACGAAATAGTTATGATAATATACTAGAGTCAAATAGGATGTAACGAGTCAATATTGACAAAATATTGTGGCCTTATGGTCAAGCGGTTAAGACGCCACCCTCTCACGGTGGAATCTGGGGTTCGATTCCCCATAAGGCTACCAATCAGAAATCTGTACCATGATTTTGTGGCACAGATTTTTTTGTTTTTCGCTCTAATGCATTTGTATGTATTATCCCCTCTCTGGCAGCGAATAATATCATCTGAATCGAGTTGATATCGCATCAATGCCCATACGAAAAGTAAAACATAAATGTAATATTATCAAATTTATTACTTATGCGGGATAATATCGTTGAGTCGTTATCCACCCCTCTTCGATCCCCACCTGAAGTGAATTGTATATATCTACACTCTCTCATTACGGGCATATCTCGGCAATTGTTCCCCTATGCTTATCTCTCGTCATTACTATTCTAGGAGCGAATAATTAAATCTATGTGTTGTTGGGTTGCTACCTAACGCACGCTATCGTGCACCCAGCCGACTAGCGTCGTCTGACACATAGATTGTTTCCGTCTTCGGGATATCTCAAGGTCCACTTGCGTGGTACTTTGGCTATCCCTCCTCGAGCACCACCTGAGGTGGATTGAAAAAAAATAGAGACTTTTCACTGCAGCATATTGCTTTGGTGGAGATATGTTAATTTCGCACGCCTCAACCTTGCCGTTGCCAGCGAAGAAATTAATATATCGAC
>CAMEKS010000052.1 GCA_945921465.1 uncultured Clostridia bacterium
AATTGTCTAGGGGCTACATTGACATAGTCTAGCACATCTTTATTAACTTCAATGATAGTATCACAATATCTACATATTATACGATCATTAACAAATTCACCTTTCTCATTAACAGGCTCTATTGCTTGAGCAATATACTTGTACTCGTCCTCATCGGCCATCAGATATACAACCTCATCAGTTACACGATGATGTTCCTTGTCTACCACTCTATAAGGTGTCTCGATGAAACCATAATCGTTAATTCTAGCATAAGATGCCAAAGAGTTGATCAGACCTATATTGCCACCTTCTGGTGTCTCAATAACACAGATACGACCATAATGGCTGTGGTGAATATCACGGACTTCATCGGTAGCACGATCTTTCTTAATACCACCTGGACCTACTGCAGATAATCTACGCTTCTGAGCCAGAGAAGAAAGAGGGTTCATTTCATCCATCAACTGACTAAGTTGGTGACTTGCCAAAAAATCTTTGAAAGCTCTATTAATAGGTCTAGCATTAACTACTTGACTAGGGGTGATATTGGTCAAATCATGAGACTGCAAAGTCTCCTTAACCATATTGCTTAATTTGTTCATACCACCACGGAAAGCGTCTTGCAACAACTCGCCTGCGCCTTTGATTCTACGGTTGCATAGGTGGTCAATATTGTCTATGTATCCAATGCCAGCGTTTAGGTCTAGCAAGTAGCTGACAGTAGCTAAGATATCATCAATAGTAATAGTTGTACCAACTAAGTTATCAGCATTAGCCTTAATAGCCTCTAGCCTCTCTTCCTTGGTCTTATACTCCTTAAGCAATTGATCCAAAATAGGATAATATACTTGATGATTAATACCTAGTTCTTTCTCATTACACTTAATAACTTCAGACAATTGAACACGGTTATTACCGTACATCTTGTGTCTCTTGCCATCAACCATTACCCATACACCATTAATACCAGCGTTCTGGATCTCTTTGGCTTGTTCTGCAGTAATAGTCTCGCCTGCTGCTACGATAGTATGCTTCTTGTCCTTGATATCATCGGCACTTACCAAACCAACTAGACGATTAGATAAGTTAAGTTTCTTATCAATCTTGTATCTACCTACATCGCCAAGATTGTAGTATTGATTAGAGAAGAATTGAGAGAAAATAAATTGCTTAGTTGCATCTGCGCTAGGTATCTCACTAGGTCGAGTCTTCTTGCTCAATTCTATCAACGCATCGTGCTGAGTGTCGTAAGGGTCTTTCTCTAGAGTAGCCTTCATTATCTCGTTATCACCAAAGATATCTAAAATCTGCTCATTGGTAAGGCCAAAACATTTTAAGAAAATACCAAGGCTGATCTTGCCACCCTTATCCAAAGCAACCTTCAATTGGTTAGGTTCTTTGTCCTTCTGCTCTATCTCAAGCCAAGAACCACGCTTAGGACTAAGCGAACAGTTGAAGATTTCTCTACCAGTCTTATCTATGTGCTTAGCATAGTATACACTAGGTGACCTAACGATTTGGCTGACTATAACCCTTTCAATTCCATTGAAGATAAATGTAGCCTCTGGAGTCATATAAGGGATATCGCCCAAGAACACCTCGTTCTCGATAGCCTCGCCTGTCTCCTTAATAACCAATCGCACCTTAACCCACATTGCCACAGTATAATGGCCAGATTTGCGTTTAGTCTCCGCCTTGGTTAGTTTTGGCTTGTCCTCTATCTTATAATCCAAGAAATATATTTCTGCCTTGCCGCTATAATCTTGGATAGGTGAGAACTCTTTTAACACCTCACCAATACCTTCAGCCAAAAACTTCTTGTAAGAACTCTTTTGCAAGTCTAACAAATACCCCATCTCTTCGGAAGAGTTTTTAGTTTTGCCAAATGTATATCTGGTAGTGTTACCATATTTTACTTTTCTAACTTTCTCTTCTAGCATGCGTCTCTTTAATAACTCCTTCACACTTTTTATTCAATTGTAAATTGCTATTCAATTGTTGCACTCGTCACAATGCACGACACTATCCCAATACAGCAAAAATATATTAATATCGCCAATAAGACAATTAAAAGAATAACTGATAACCTTAAGTACTTCCAAGTTTTGCTAATTTAACTTACTTGTAGCAGCAATTATTTTACCACCAGTCTCGAAAATATTAAAAATCAGTTATTCTCCCCAAAAATGTAATTTTTGATTAATAAAATTTGCCAAATATTTGGTCAATAATCTACATCATTTTGACACAATTAATTGTCGGTAATGCATACTTCCGACAATACCTCGCAATACCAAATTCTACCATATTATCAAAAGCAATGTCAACTACTTTAATAAAATATAATTAAATAATTAAAATTTTTTATGATTTTATTTGCCAAAAGAATATTTTTTATTCTAAAATATATTTTTTGAACCCAAAAAATAAAAGAATAGCAGACAAATAAATATCGTCCGCTATTGTAATTATATTTTTTTGACCTAAGCATATAGGATATAAGTTAATACTTGACATTAGAAATATTATATTTACTATTTATATTCTAGCGATTGTACACCGCAAAACATTGCAACTAAAATAGACATTAAATAATAAATAATTATAATTTCAAAATATTGCAACTAGTATGTAAGCGTAAATATGGTTAGTAGTATTGCTAATACAAATGCTGTTGGACTATTTATACCCTTACCTTTGCCTCCGCCCTTAGTTAATGCAATAAGCATTAAGGCCCCAATCGTAACAAATAGTATCAGATATACTCCAAATAAATCTATACTTGTCTCTTTGTATACAAAAAATCTAAATACTTTAACAAAAAAACTTTTTATGCTCTCCCAGACTTCTGCCATTATTTCTGCCATAATCTACTCCACATTTTCATAGATTATTGATTTAAAGTCTTCCATTTTCAAACATGCGCCACCTATCAAGCCACCGTTAACACCATTAATTGCTAATATTTGCTTGGCATTGCTAGGCTTTAAGCTGCCACCGTACAGTAATTTTATTTCGTCATCTGTTGTGTCTAATATTTTGGTTATAATAGACCTAATTTGCTTTACCACTTTAGATAGTTGTTCAGTAGTAGGAACAACCCCTGTACCAATCGCCCATATGGGTTCGTAAGCAAAGAATATCTTACCCCCATCTGCCTTAGTTAGCCCTGCCAGAGCCTTGGTAAGTTGTTTTTTGATTACCGCAGTGACCTTGCCCGCTTCTCGCTCCTCTAATGTCTCACCAAAACACAAGATAGGCGTAAAACCATATTTCAAAGCAGTTGTCAATTTCTTATTAACTATCTCATCAGTATCGCCAAACATAGCACGCCTCTCGCTATGCCCAATTATTACCAACTTAGTATCATAATCTTGCAGCATAGATGGACTAATCTCGCCAGTATAAGCGCCATGATCTTGGTAATACATATCTTGCACTCCATATATCGCCCTACTACCCTTAAGTGCTCGAGAGACATAGTCTAGATATACATAAGGAACACATATCCCAGTTGAATTAGCCGCCCGCTTAGCCACTTTCTTATAAGACTTAAGATAAGGTCTTAATTCTGACAAGTTCATATTCATCTTGAAGTTGCCTATTAGATACAATTTCTTCATCATCTTCTCCTTGACTAAAACCAAATCAATTTAGTATATTTTGAGTTCCTCGATCACAACTAACCAAAAACAATATTGATGGCCTACTGATCTCAAAATCGCTATTTTTATCATATTACTGATTGATCAACATCAGTTGTATATATATAAACTATTGATAAATTTGTGTACAACTTCTTATAATTATAAAAGTCAATACATCAATCTAAAGGGATCTCTAGTATGCAACATTGTCTATTACATCTACACCCGGCAATACTTTACCTTCAAATAGTTTAAGGCTGGCGCCACCACCAGTAGAAATATGTGTAATCTTCTTTGCCAGACCCATCTTTATAATAGCCGAGCCACTGTCTCCACCACCGATAATAGTAGTCCCTTTTACTCTTGACACAGCTTTGGCAATCTTGTAAGTACCTACGGCAAATTCTGGTTCTTCGAATACGCCCAATGGGCCATTCCAGATAACCGTTTTTGCACCACGTAGTGCGTGCTTGAATAACTTAATACTCCTCTTACCAATGTCTACGCCCATCATATCTGCTGGGATATTCTGGTCTTTTGTAGCGGCCTTAGATTTTACATCATTTATATCCTTTGCAATGACAAAATCTACCGGCAATATCAACTCTACACCTTTATCTCTTGCTTTGGATATCATAGCCAATGTATCTTCTAATTTCTCGTCATCCACTAGTGATTTGCCTATCTCATAGCCTTGCGCCTTACGGAATGTGTATGCCATACCACCAC
>CAMEKS010000053.1 GCA_945921465.1 uncultured Clostridia bacterium
CGCCGCTGCCAGTGGAGAAATATAGGTATTTTATTAATTGCGTTAACCAAAAATTGTGGGCACGCCGGCATAACATCAGCCGTGAAGAAATGAGCAGCAACCAAAGTATAACTACACTCGTTGTCTCTATTTTTTGTTCGCTACATCATCCGTGAAGAAATGCCCAGCATTGGGCTTATCGATATTGCATATAATCACACTCATTATTACGGGCACATCTCGGCAATTGTTCCCCTATGCTTATCTCTCGTCATTACTATTCTAGGAGCGAATTATTACAACTGAAGTAGGTTGAACAAAAAATAGAGACTAGGATTACGCATATAATTCTAGGAGGAAAATATGTTAATTTCGCACGCCTCAACCTTGCCGTTGCCAGCGAAGAAATTAATATATTTGACGACTAGAATAAATCTAACCCTCTTGTCTCTATTTTTTTGTTCACTACATCAGCCGTGAAGAAATGAGCGTAATTTACTCGTATATCCCCGTAAACTTAACATTCCCGCCCTCTACATTTAATGAAGATTGGGCGCCAATGATGCCTGTGTAATTCTGCGGTGTATATTGTATATATTCGGTGCTAGAAGACATAATAACGCTACTACCCAACTCACCAGACACATTGCCAGTGGCACGGACTCTAAAAGGATTGCGTCCTACCATTACATACATACGAGTGCTGCCATGCGTGTTAAGTATGTTGTGCTTGATATAATCATTAGTAGCCATATTACGAATTGTGCAGTCAATTTCACTACCTGCATTAGAAGTAATAACTACTTGGTTGGCTTCGGATATAATATTGATATTGCCTTTGTTTTGTTCTATTTCGGTCTTAATCCCCGTCTTGGGCTTGCTTTTGCTATGTAGGCTAATATTGCCTCGATCGGTTTTGATAATTGCACTGTTATAATATTCGTCTATCGTTATATTGCCCCTAGAAGTTGTGATATTGGCAGTCCCTTGCAATTTATTAATATATACTCTGCCTCCATCGGTAGACGCTACTATATTGGCGTCACTCTCTCCCATAGTTATGTCCCCACTTGTTGTACTAACAAAAACATCTGCAGTACTCTTGTCTATCTTGATATTGGATGACTGAGTGGTTATAGTGGCAGACTGGTCAGAAACAAATTCCTTGATATATATATTGCCACCTTGTGACAAAACCACTAATTCGGCGTTGTTGTTGACCATTTTATCTGCAGTTAAATTTAATATTCTGCAGTTAATATTTGCTTTGGCAAATAGGGTGCCAAATCTTAAACTTGCATTATCGGAAGTAATATTAAATGTTTTGTCTACAGTAATGGTATCAAACTGCATATCAATTGCCGCATTATTAGAAAAAATACTAATGCTGCCCACAGTAATCTCATTGATTGGGGTTGTCTTAATTTCTTCTACGCCATCCACCGTCTCGGTAGTTCTATTTTCTGCACGCCATTGCAATTTGCCTCCGCCCATATCTACTGCCAAGCCGTTAATCTTCTGCTTATTAACATATATGCTGCCCGATTCGGTATTAAGGTCTAGGCTGGTTGTTACAGAAGTAGGCACAATCACCTCAATTTTGCCATTACCAAACAGCCATCCTGTAGGCTCTATCATATCTAAAATAATTTTCTTAGGCTGTTCTACTATGCTCAACGAACTCTCGACAATACTGGCAAACCCTGATTTATTATCCACCCAACTGATGTTCGCCGTTGTTACATCATCTGACTCAATTATATATATATCGAATGATTTTGTCTTAACTACAATATTGTATTCATATGCCGAATTAAGAGCAATGGGCGTCTCTGTAACCTCTCTATTGTTCCTAATAAACTGTCTGCCAAAAATTGAAAAGCCTGGCACAAAAAACACCAAAGCAACAATGCCAATAATTACTGCCACAATTAATATTATTAATATTTTCCAGCCCTTGCCTAACTTCCTGCCTTTTGCCATTATTTCTAAGACTCCTGTGTAATCAATATTTCTACAGACAACCAAATGTATTAGTGCATACTTAATCATAATTAGTATATACTAATTTATTAATATTGGCAAACCTCTTGACGGTATATGACAGTTTTTTTAACAAAAAACAAACCTATGTCGAGGCACAATTTGCCGGCATTGATATTTGCCAAATTACACATAGAGACATTTAATGAACAACTAGATAATATCTTGATAGTTAGCATATTATGTGCTATTTCTCAAAGACTTTCGCTATTGCTTTACAATTATTAAATAATTTAATACAATATAATATATGAGAATATACAACAAATTAAAAATCTTAATAGCATCTAGTGCAGTCGGGCTGGGGCTACTGACTGGTCTTAGCGCCACTATGCCCGATTGGCATTCTCTACATGGCCATACATCTATCATAAACAATAGTGTTAGTGAAACCTCTATCAATCTAGACACACACAAGTTCAGCGACGCATATCCAACGCTGTTAAGCGTTGGCTCTAGCAACAATACGGAGATTTGGGAAGGTGGCAGCAACGCATATTATGGTAGATATGTAATTGGGACAAGCGAAGGCAAGGTGTACCCGCCCCAACTAGACGATGCCGACTTGGGCGCCGAAATAACAACTAAGGAATTGACCGATGCTGGACTGTATCAACGTTTGCTAGTAATATACAAAACCTACTATGGCGGTATGCCGGCAGGCAAATCGACCTTGCGTAGAGATATGTTCAAAGGGGTTGACTTCTCGGCAATGAGCGGCACATTGGACCTAAGCGGCAGCCATATTGTAGAGCTATTTGGCTTAGAACTACTTAACTTCAACGAGTGCATTGGGTTAAATTGTGTCAATCTATCCAATAACGATTTGACCCAAATCGATGCCGCTCAACTAGAGAGTATCAAATATGTGCCAAGCATCAATCTGACCAATAACGCACTAACCAAAGTAGACCTAACTCGAATGGAAAATCTATCATATGTCGATCTAGGTAACAATTCTATATCCTCGATTGATTTGACCAAAGTCAAAGCGGACGACTCTGATGCTACAATTATATTGAATAATAACAACATATCAGACTTATCTAATGTTGATTTTCGTCGAATTGAATTATTGACACACAATATTAATCTATATGTTGTGGGCAATCCGCTATCCAGCACTCTAACAAGCAACTCCAAAGTTAAAGTACAAGTTGGTTTATTGGGGCTTAACGGGACTAGCACCAATATAATCGAGGGCGAGCCATTGGTCTATAACCAAATAACCAATCTCTCTTCGCTTGGTCTGACACAAGAATTACAACTAGTAATACTTAACGAAAGCAATCTTAACGAAGTAGCTGTTATTAACAACTCTGACGCAAACAATGGCATTAACCTTGTATCCTATTTGAGTTACGGCAAATACTTAATGTATTATCGCTACATAGATGGCACTAGTGCGTATAGAGATAATCATACATTTGTAGACATTGATCACTCTCCTTACACTATAACAATCACCCCTAGTGCTCCAACATATGTTATAATAGACCAAGAAGGTAACCAGATTAAATTTGAGAACAATACTGTCAACACACAAGATATTGTTGTTAAACTAACAAGCTCGGCAGTGGGCGGCGAAATATATTATAGATTTAATAGCAACGATTGGGTCAAAGGTAACGAAGTGGCAATCTCTGCCAATCAGTCCGGAACTCTATCATTCAAGGTCGTTGCCAATGGAGTAGAATCTAGCGAGGAATATATTAACTTCGCAATCAACCATAGTTTTGGCTGGACAGAGTTGTTAATAATTGCACTGGTGATTGTTGGATTCTTGCTGCTATAGATCGGAAGAGCACACGTCTGAACTCCAGTCACCTTGTAATCTCGT
>CAMEKS010000054.1 GCA_945921465.1 uncultured Clostridia bacterium
GCAAATGGTGACAAAAGCCCACTTGTAATATTAAGCGAAAATTGTGATTACACCTCTAAAGATGTGGAAAAAGCACTAAGGAAAGCCCTTAATATAGATACTCGTTCTACCGACTTAGGATATATTCAGCGTGGCGGAGCTCCTACTGTATTTGATAGAATATTCGGTATGAATATGGGTAGTTGGGCGGTAGAATTGCTGCAGAATAATGTATATAATGTGGCTATAGGCATTAAGCACAATGATTTATTCTATACCGACCTTAATACTTGCCTTAATGCTCATCGTCAATTTGATGTCGAGCTTAATCAGAAATTAAGGAATATGCATAATCTAGATTGAGATTGATCACATTGTTGACAACAAGTTAGGCTTTGGCTGATGCCAAACTTCTTAGTTTTGATGCCAGTAAATGTGACAATCAAGTATCTTACGATTGAATAACTATTTAATAGTTATTCTTTTTTTTAGCTTGATCTAAATTATTTGACAATATTTGCTGGCTAGGATAGAATGAAGATATATAATGGCTATATATGTAATTAAATATATTTAATTAAAATAAAAAGTCAATTATTGCAAATAATTAAATTGATAATTGTTATTAATGATTAATGTCATTGGCAAATTGCAAATAGATAATGAAAATGGGGAAAAATTATGAGTAAGACGAAGAAATGGTTGTTGATATCCTCTATAGGTATAACGATGATATTGATAATAATCGGGTTATCCATTGCTATAGTATTGGCTGCCCAAAGGACGGAAGTGCGAGCCAGTATGAATGTGTCTTTCGTGGCTTCGGGTGTCAATTGTACTGTTGCTGTTAGAGGTAAGTACAAGTTCACTGGCACCGAGAGCATATATACTGCGATAACTGCCAATCCTACTTCGGTCACTTTTGAAGGGGCCGCAAATGACACTGCCTCTATAGAGACTAGCAGTGTCGAGTTAGATGGCGGCGGAATTGCCATATATACATTCACTATCACTAACAATTCGCCAACTCTGCCAGTATATGCCAAGATAATTGTTGGCGATACCACCAATTTGACTAGAGTATTGAGCGAGGGCGATTATACATATTTGCCGGAGGGCCAAGTCAAAGAGGGATATTATATTGCTCCCGCTGCTGAGAAAGGAATAGACTTAACTATTACTATTACCGACGCTCATCTAGATGCCGAGGCAGATACCAATGTCAGTGTATATCTATACAGCGAGCCAGAGAGTGGCGTAACTAGGTTGTTAGATCAAGATGGTACTTTGTTGTATATTGCCGATCAGATAGGTGAGACATTTGAGGCACCATACAATACAGTAACTACCGAGATTAATGATGGTGTGACCAAGTATTTTCAGGGCTGGAAGAAAGAGGGAGATGATACATTGTATGCTCCTTACGATCTAATTACAGCAGAGGCAAATGTAGAATATAGACCATATTATAGCGAAGACCCTACCTATACAGATCTGACATTCGCAGAGCGTACTGATGGTACATATGCCGTAAGGGGATCTGATAGTAGTAGTACAACTATTACTATACCAGTAGTATATCACGGTAAGCCAGTATCTACCATTGGTTCAGCAGAAGCGTCGTCTACCGTGGCGTCTATTCCAACATATGATTATACTGATAACCTAGATATAGCGTATAGTGGCGGAAATAATATAATTGCATCAGTGCCCGAACCAACAGGTAATGGCGCATTTGAATCATATACCAACCTAACTAGCATTTCATTGCCAAAGTCTATTACTTTGTTGGGTGCCAACGCATTTGTTGGATGTACTTCGTTGACTTCTATCACATTACCTAGTTATCTTAAGACTATAGGTGTAGGGGCGTTTGATGGTTGTGAAGCATTGACCGAAATTGTCATTCCCGAATCGGTAAGCGTGATTGGGGAATATGCATTTAGTAATTGTACTGCACTAACTACGGCGACTTTGCCAGACAACCTTAGTGTAATTCCCCAAAGTTTATTTAGAGGGTGTTCTTTACTTGCCACTGTCAATTGCCCTAATGGCGTTACAGAAATAGGAACCACAGCATTTTATTCAACTGCTCTTGCGTCTTTTGATATGTCTAATGCCAAGAAATTGACAACAATCAATTCTCAAGCATTTAGTAATACCAAATTAACTGCTGTATATATTCCTAGCAATGTTACAACTATCGGTAATGCAGTATTTAGCAATATATCCACACTAAATGAGATTAGAGTAGCACGAAATAATGTCAAATTTAGTTCGTTTGCAGAGGGTGCAGAATGCAATTGTATTATTCAAGATGGCAATATTTTAGTAGTAGGCTGCAAGACTACAACTATTCCTAATACTATTAGCAAAATTAATGATTACGCGATGTTGGGTAGTGGCAAAACATCTATAACAATTCCTTCGTCCGTAGAGTATATAGGTTCGCAAAGTTTCTCTTGGCTAAGTTCGCTAACAAGTGTAACCTTTGAGCAAGGAACTAAGCCATTGATAATTAAGGAAAGAGCATTCTATGGCTGCAATAACATTACAACATTAGAATTGCCTACTAGAATAACGCAGATAGAAAAATCTGCTTTTGAGGGTTGTACCAAATTAACATCTGCATCGTTTGGCTTGGCTAATAACTGGAAGACTACTACTAGCAGTGCATTTAGTGGTGGTTCCGCTATAGATGTTAGCACTGCTGCCACCAATGCAACAACTCTAAAAAATAATACTACTAATTATTTGTACCGTAACTCTACTGCATTGATTGATATGGATGGTACGGTGTTATACGAATATAATAATATTGGCAACTCCCAAGAAATGCCTATAGATGTACCTACTATATCTAAAACTGTAGGTTCCGCTACTTGGTATTTCCAAGGATGGAATGAAGCAGGTGAAGTAACAGACAATACATTGTGGATTAGCCCTTGTCAAACTATTACAGTGACTAGTGCCACTAATTATCAGCCCCATTATTACAAACAAATAGAGTATCCTAAGTTCATCTTAACAACTAGTAGTGATGGTTCCGGCTATGCTGTAGCTGCTAGTAGTTCTTATAGTGGTAGCAATCTTAATAATCTGCCTGTTATATATAAGGGTAAGAAAGTGGTAGAGATTGCCGAAAACGGATTTAAGAATAACTCTGTTATTACTTCCGTAACTATCCCTTCTACTATTACTAGTATTGGGACAGCAGCATTTGCTTATACCAAGATTACTAGCGTAGTAGTGCCTGATAGTGTTACTAGTATGGGCACGGCGGTATTTAAGGCTTGTAAAAGGCTTAAGACTGCTAAGTTAAGCAATAATATCCTTACTATTCCTAACTATACTTTTCAGCAATGTACTGCTCTAACTAGCCTTACAGTGTCGAATAACCTTCAAGTAATAGGTCAGTCGGCCATATCTACTTGTAGAGCACTTACTTCCTTTACCATCCCTAATACAGTAACCGAAATCAAAACTTATGCATTCTATAATTGTAGCAAATTATCTTCTGTTACCATCCCTAATAGCGTAACACATATCGGGTCGCAAGCGTTCTATGGCCTTAGCAGTGCCAAAACCTTAACCGTTAATGCTAGTGATAGTTTGGATATATACGAGAGTGCTTTTGCTAATAGCGGCTGGAATACCGTAACATTTAGCGACGAGGGTATTTGTTATATGTCTTATAGTTATACGTTTAGTAACTGTACTAGTTTAACAGATGTTAGGATTGGTGATTCTGTAAAACTAGTACAGTTACTAAACGTATAACATCTGTTAAACA
>CAMEKS010000055.1 GCA_945921465.1 uncultured Clostridia bacterium
GAACGCCTCAACTTTACCGTTGCCAGCGGAGAAATTAATATATCGACAACCAAAGCATAACCACACTCGTTGTCTCTATTTTTTTGTTCACAACATCAGCCGTGAAGAAATGAGCAGCGTTAGACTTGTCAAATATTGAATATAACTACACTCCCTTATTACGGGCACATCTCGGCAATTATTCCCCTATGCTTATCTCTCGTCCTTATTATTCTAGGAGCGAATAATTTCAACTGAGGTGGATTGAATAAAAAAATAGAGATTCTCACTGCAGCATATTGCTTTGGTGGAGATATGTTAATTTCGAACGCCTCAACTTTACCGTTGCCAGCGGAGAAATTAATATATCGACAACCAAAGCACAACTACACTCGTTGTCTCTATTTTTTTTGTTCACAACATTAGCCTTGAAGAAATGAGCGGCTACCAGTCATAGACATCATGCGTATGTGACTTAATATCATCATAATATTCAAAATATTTTTCCTTAAACCGCTTAGTCTCCGCCCTTTTCTTTGCCTCTTGAATTTCCTTATAAGTCTTAGCCATATGCCTAGTCCACATAGCTGATAATAAGACATCTATTAGGTTCTACGCCCTCACTATGAGTAGATATATGCTCTACATTCTGCAAAGTATAGTGAATAATTCTACGCTCATAACTATTCATTGGCTCTAATTTTAGACTACGCTTGTACTTAATTACCTTTGCCGCCATCTTGCTAGCCAATTCTTGTAATGCATTACGTCTCTTCTCTCTGTATCCCTCTATATCCAAGAATACACGCTTCTTGTAATGCTCAAACTTGTTCCTGATTAGGCTGTTGATTAATATTTGAGTAGCCTCTAATGTGTCTCCGTGATGACCTATCAAGACTCCTAAGTCCTTGCCAACCAACTTAATATACAAGTCGTCGCCCAATACGGTGGCATATATCTTAGCCTCTACGTTTAATCTATCTGCCAAGCCCTGAAAGAAGTCTGCCGCAAATCCATAGATTTCTTGTTCCTCTTCGGTCAGTTCTCTAGATTCTTTTTCTTCTTCTAGAGTCACCTCTTCCTCTATCTTGGTCTGAATATTGCTTTGCGCATTCTCCCACTCTTTTCGTTCGTCGTCGTTCTCAAATACAACCACTTCTATCTTAGCATTCTTGATCATAGAGCCTTTGTCAATAACCACAATGCCCACTTCTTCTAATTCCTTGCCAAGCATTTGCAAGCCTTTCTTTGTCGCCGACTCTACATTCTTGGCTGTTACCTCTATCTTCCTCATACCTTTCTTCTCTCTTTATTTGTTATTTCTATCATAAGAATTTATTCTCTTGCTTTTGACCTGCTGTTCTTTCTTGTCTAACAACTTATCTACTAATATAGTCGTACCTACTCCTGTCAGCATAGTAAATATCG
The DNA here is from genome assembly GCA_945921465.1 of uncultured Clostridia bacterium. Taxonomy (GTDB): domain Bacteria; phylum Bacillota; class Clostridia; order Christensenellales; family UBA1242; genus UBA11490. The sequence goes on from CAMEKS010000055.1 coordinate 1,408, forward strand.
AACCTGTAACGATATATATGCCAAATGAAGCAGTATATAACAATGTAAATAGTCCCATAATGATTGGCATTACAAAGTTCATAGCCTTGCCACCCATCTCTGCAGGATTAACGGCCACTACGCCTTTCTTCTTTGCCTTAATCTTCAATACCAAATTGTTGATATACACCGATCCAAAGGTCGTGACCGCTGCCAGAATGCAAAGAATAAAATAACCATTCCAGCCACTATATTCCGCACTTTCCGCCACAGGCAGCATTATCTTGTTGTATTCTTCTTCGGTAGGCATCTCATCTTCGGACACCAACTTATTAACATTGTTCTTGAATGTATTATAGTCCATAATTGGGCTCTGATAAGTGTCGGGACGCCAAATATTCTTAATCCAAAGGAATCCTGTCTTAACCTCCCCATAAGTCGCAATCGCAACCGCTTGAGCATCGGCCGTTGCCTTAGTATCGGCCGCCGCCTTAGCAGTATCTATGGCATACGCCTCTAGGGTATCATAGCCTTCTCCGATTGTGCCAGCATCTATCGTTGCCTGATATACTGTATCATACTCCGGCTGATATTTGACATCATACTCTGCCTCATAGGCCACCTTAACCGCATCGTACTCGGTGTACATTTTATAATAAGACACTGAATTAAGCGCACCTAATAATGTGAAGAATATAGCCATTGTTGCACCCATATATAATAGCATTATGCCACACATTCCGCCAACCGAATAACCTTTGGCCTTGTACAACTCCATAGTCTTCTTATTTACTATGTCAGGATTTGAGCCGTATCGTTGTTTAATTTTGTCAATCTCTGGCTTCAATTCCATTTGTTTTTTAGAATTTTTCTTAGTTACATATTTGTTCATAAAATCGGCTGGAAGCAGTACAATCTTGATAATAAGCGTAATCAAAATAATCGCAATAGCATAGTTGCCAACCCCCGATTCTATCCCAAATAGGATTTTTTCCCACATCCCGCCAGGCTGTGAAACCATTAGTAAACCCATTTGCTGTCTCCTTTTATACTATAAGGCACATAATCTATTCCACCTTTGCATCGTGGATTGCAGCGAAATAACCGCTTAGTGCCCAATGCTAACCCCTTGATTATACCAAATTCTTTGATAGACTCCAACATAAAAGACGAACAAGTGGGATAATATGCACATTTTTTTGGCAAAAGTGGCGAAATTATCCCCTTGTAGATATATATTAAGCCTATCAATACACACTTGATTGGGAATGTAATAACCTTAACGATCACACTCATTTGTCTTGCCCTTTGCGAAGCCCTATATTAGACATAACCGATAACATATCTCTTTTTAGGTCATCCCAAGCAGCCTCGGCAATATTGGGTTTGGCAATAAAAACACAATTGGTTGCTATAGGCATTAGCGTCATATTCTCTCGCACTATCGCACGCATTCTGCGCTTGACTAGATTGCGCATATACGCCTTGCCAACCTTTTTGCTAACCGCAAAGCCAACCTTAATTTTGCGAAATTTGTTAAAAGTATAGCAAGCCACTACATACTTGCCATATACCGACTCGCCATTGCGATAAATATACCCAAACTCTTTTCTTTTCTTCAATCTATTAGCTTTGTCTAGCATATCTTTGATCCCTCAATTACGATTAGATTTTATCAAAAAACGGACGTAAACCCAAATAGTTTACGCCCGAACTTCGTTAAAAATTTTTTTTATTTTAGTAAATTATCTGTGTTCTAGCAGTCGCAATCTGGGCAAATACTTGCCCATACACCGCGCACTAAGACTCTATGGCTGGCCAAAATATTCTGCCACAATGCGAATAATTAAGCAGCTAATTTCTTTCTGCCTCTATTTCTTCTTCTCTTGATAACATTTCTGCCACCTTGAGTCTTCATTCTTTGTCTAAAACCATGAACTTTACTTCTTTGTCTCTTTTTAGGTTGGAATGTTCTCTTCATAATCCTTATTTGTCCTTTTATAGTATTTCAAAATTCCACGGTCGGCAAGATAGCGACCACTATTTGATAAAAATTGCTTAGATATTATAATTAAAATCAAATGTGTTGTCAATATATTTTTCGATTAATATCAATATTTTCCTACTTTGTCGCCAACGCCGGTTACAAACAATGGCATTAATTTGACTTAGTTTGGCAGTATGACTACATTTGCGACTATGATATTGTCAATAAATTTGCCTTAAATCACTTATCTATATTTTTTCGGCATTGCAACCAAAGGAGCACAGCCCTGTATATTGTGGGCTAACGGGCTCTGCCGCCGCCACCGCCCGAGCCACCGCCCGCAAAGCCGCCGCCACCAAAGCCGCCACCTCTGCT
>CAMEKS010000056.1 GCA_945921465.1 uncultured Clostridia bacterium
AGATAGTAACTGGCTGGAAAGTATCATTATTGCCAGCAACCCAGAATGTTAATTGAGGTCTAGAGATAGTTCTGTTATTACGCTTCTCCGAAGTCAAGAAATACATATCACCAATTTTGCCATAGATAACACCTTCATCATTAACGCTGTATCCAGACTCTTCCTTACGAGGAATATATGATGTCACACCAGTAAGTTCTGTATATATGCCAGTCTGCTTAGTGTCTTTGACAATAGATTTGTTGTCTCCTTTGCCATTAATAGACATCATAAAATTATCGTAGAAGTTCTCTAATTTATCATCAAATTCCCTACCAGCCGACGCATTAATATACTTAGTTAACACTTTCATTTGTGCTACATTTTTGGCACATTGCTCTTTCTTTAATTTTGCCATATTTTTATCCTCCTATATCCCAGTTTAATATAATTAATTGCCCACATATTTCTTATTATAATTTTATATTATTTGTAATTTTATGTCAAGTACTTGCTAATTTTTTACCCCAATTTGTCTATCTTTGCTCTTCAAATCAATCTTAGCACCAAACCATTTGCAACACATAATGCCAATGATTAAGAAAAATCCACCCAAAGCAGCACCTGCTAATACATCAGTTGCGTAGTGTACGCCAAGATAGATTCTAGACAGCCCCACCATCAATACAATGACCGATGCTAAAGAATAAGACAAAGATTTAATCCACATTTTGTTAGTAGATGTGGATATCATATATGCAAGTAGCCCATACATTGTTAGTGCAGTGGCAGTATGGCCAGAAGGAAACGAATATCCTGTCTCTGTCACAAGAAACCATTCAATAGGCCTAGGTCTGCCAAAGCCAGCTTTGATACCTAGAAAAGCAGCTGATAATACCGCTACGCTTAATCCAAAAATAAGCCAAGGCATTATATGATTGACGGCATTATTAAGGCTTTCTTTCTTAATCAGGCACTTATAATTGGACTTGTTTCTATTTCTCATCCACAATAATGACACAATAACAAATGCCACCACAAAGTATTTGTTAGCCAGTGTAGTGAATATCTTAAATATTACATCAGCAAAACCACTGCGAAGATACATCAATGCCGAATGCGCCGCAGTATCAAATCCAGCACTTCCCCATACAAACACCCACAGTGCGATTATACCAAAAATCAACGCAGTCGCAACCAAGGTCGCAACGCATCCTTTCCAAAATTTACTCATAACACCTCATAATTTCTAGATATTTTTGACTAACTTATCTGACAATTTAACTAAAATGTTAATTGTTGCACAGCTGTACAAGTAATCCTAATGAAAAATATATTTTTTCTTCTAATGATTTGCTTAGTTGCCTAAATATATTCTAGCATAATTATTAACAATAATAATAACAAATTTTGCACCTATCCTAAAATAATAATACAATGTTTGGACAAAAAATGTGGACGAATAATAAATTACTATACAAATTTATTATTGATATAATCGCATATGCGCTGCAATACCTATAATAATAATGTAACGCCAAATAAAGCGACTAATAACGAGTAACATAAAAAAATTATATAATAAAGATGTAATAGCAACAACGCAGACATACTATTTAATAATATAATTATCTTTTTCATTAAAAATATATCCAATAATAAATAATCTAAATAATGTAAGAAAAAAAAACTAGACTTAGTTATCACGATGATAACATATGTCTAATTATCAAAATCAAATAAATATAACTATAAAATAGCATCATTTTTGACAAAATATTCTCGTAAATTATATTAATTATAACTTGATTGTTAGTACAATATTTTTGACAAAAAAAGTAGCACAAATTGAACTGAATCCCATTTTTGCAGCGCAAAAATGGGGTTTGCTTCAAAATATAACTTAATGTACTATATTATACTCTTATATCTCATCAACTTGAGTATAACCAGTTTTGTCAAATGACAAATTCTCTACCTTATCATAATTAAACTTATAAGTGGCAGTATAATAGTAATAACCATCACCTATTACATAATTATAATCACTTTTAAATATTTTATTTCCAAATTCTATTAAATTACCATCATCAAAAATATAATCAAATAGTTCTTTGCCATTATTAGTTACAAAACTAAATTTAATTTTATTATTGTCAATAAAATTTACAGATATTGAGCAACCATTGTCAAGTTTCTCATTAATTTGAGCAATTATCACTCTGTACATATCTACAAAATTATACACTCCGCCAGTAATAGAAAGAGAAATTGTATTTGATGAATTAGTTTCTTCTGTGTATATTTTGTTTTCAGTATCAATAGTATAGCTTGTTATTATAAAAGGTTCAACATCACTATCAAACTTACTTTCTAAATAATTAATTATAGTACCTTCGTCTCTTTTAATTTTAACTACTTTATCATTTTTTGTTTCATTAGGTACAACATCTACACATTTTGATATTTTATAAGATTTGGTATTTGTTCTCCCATAAGCATCATAACTTGTCATTTCAAAATTATATTGCATAGAAGTATTATCAAATTGCTTATCAATATTAGCCTGCAATAAATTAAAAAATGCAGATTTAACGTCAGAAATAATAATTTGCCTATCCAAATATTCTTGAAGATCGTCTTGAATATTTTGTCTAAATTCACTCTCTTCCGCACTATTTTTTTCTTCATTCTCTAAATAGGTTTTTGCTCCATTAATTAGAGTATCGGCGTCTTCTTGCGCCAACTCAATATCAGATGATAATGTACAACCCGACAATATCCCTAAAGGTGCTAGACATAATGTAGCAACAGCACCTATTTTCAACCATTTGTTGTTCATAATTTTCTCCTTGTTTTTCTAATGCAAGTATATCATTATATTTGAATCGCTGTCAACTTATTGTATATTAATTTAAAAATGCACGTAATTCAAGTGTATAAACATAGTATATGAGTATAATATAAAAATACAATTTCAAATAAGTACAAAAAAAGCACACTATGATGTGTGCTTTTTAATGGAAAGCTGGCAACTTCCTATTTTCCCGGTCAGTTTCCCGACAAGTATCTTCGGCGTTAAAGGTCTTTACTTCTGTGTTCGGAATGAGAACAGGTGTTTCCCCTTTGCTATAATCACCAGCAATGTTAGAATGAACTATTAAGTACATTCACAACTACATATTTATAAATTATTATTTAGACATACTAATTCAAGGTATCCGATAAATTCTACGATTATTTGTAATCAAAATATTTTGATCAAGCCCTCAACCTATTAGTACCAGTCAGCTACATATATTACTACACTTCCACCTCTGGCCTATCAACCTTGTCATCTTCAAGGGGTTTTACTTGCTTAAAGCAATGGGATATCTCATCTTGTGGTCGGTTTCACGCTTAGATGCTTTCAGCATTTATCCGTTCCGTACTTCGCTACCCTGCTATGCCACTGGCGTGACAACAGGTGCACAATAGGTACGTTCACTCTGGTCCTTTCGTACTAGG
>CAMEKS010000057.1 GCA_945921465.1 uncultured Clostridia bacterium
CTGCCAAGACTTGCCTTGGGTATAAGGTTCGTTAAGAGCCCAAGAAATTGTAGTTGCCGTATCTTTTGCAGTAATAACACTGTCCGCTGATGTTTCAACAAATTCTTCTGATGGGTTATTAAAGTATGTGTTATTTGCCTTGAATGTCGCAGAGTAAGTATTAACAGATGGGGTTGAGATTGTGTAATAGCCTGCTGCTAAATCACTATAAGTAAGCAAGCCAGTGGTGGTAGTATAATTAGCAGTATAGTCACTTGCCTTAATTCCGGCATTATCGGTTCTAAAGATGGCATTATCTTTAGTAATTTCTGCAGCCTCATCTGCCTGCATAGCCATTGCTTGACTATATATATTATCTAATTCTAACAACACATTAATTTTGCCGGTGCTGCTATAATTAGCAAAACTATAATAGAATGTTGGCGTAGTTGTCTGAGTCTCTTGTTTTGCCTCTAGTTGTAACTTATAGTAGACTGTTTCACCAATTGTTACGGTTTCTACACTATTATTCATTGTTACATCGCTATAGCTTTCTTCCCACAAATTAATGCCGTCTATACCGATATATAAATATCCGCCACTGATCAATACATTATTTTGTGCTATGCTATATCTCTCGGCATAATGCATAACATTAAAATCATAAGAGGTAGCAACGCCAGTAGATTGAAATTGCTTAATAGTTATTCGATTATTATTAGCAATTGAATAATCTACATTACATGTCGTACTCTTGTCAGATTCTTTGTCTAAATACTGCGCAGTTATAATATATGTGCCATTATTTGTAATGTCTTTGTCTGCATTGCTGGCAGTATATTGCGATACTAGGCTTCCCCCAAATCCGTGCTCTACGTATATAGTATATTCTTCGTTAGCTTTTACTACCTCGATTGCGGCGGTATATGTCTCGGTATTTGTCAAAGAATTCGACTTGTAGATAGTGCCAGACTGAGGCCAATAAGGAATTGTACTACAGCCTGAGGTTACATTGAAAGTTATAGCATATCTATTAAGTTTGATACCCAACGCAGCCCTTGCTTCAATATTACCGGTAATCTGCTCGGATATGGTTGGTGCGTTATCATTAATATCAATAGTACATCCCGTAGAATAAGCCGTATCGACATCATTAAGCGTAAGTGTATTATTATTTAATGCGAATACGTTTTGGCTAGTTGCATCAGTTAGTGCAATGGTTGTGCTAACTGTAGAGCCATATGGCAATGTAAGCATTTTATTATTACTATCTAATTTGCCATTTAAGTCAATCTGTGCTCCACTTCCATCAGTTGCCGTAACGACAATTGTTGCCAGTGTAATATTATTGGTGTCTACTATATCCGCAGTAACTTGCGTAGAGTCAGTAGATCCTACTGTTAAATGATCGTATATACCATTAAATGTAGGCAAGTAGTAATTGAATGAATCTATCTTCAAATTACTATCAGCGAACACTACTTGCAAACTATTCGCATCAGTGTATGTATATACGAACTTATTATTTGCAGTTTCTGACTTTTCGAATTCTGCACCACTATTAGTTGCTGCTCCTGTTCCAACCTTAATTGTGACAAAGTCGCTTTTTAATGTTGTTCCATTGTTATCAGTATAATTGTTAAGATATTTATCCTCTAAAGTATAAGTAATAACTAATTGTTGCAATGGATATCTGTCGCCATTAATTTGCCCATCTACTACATCTGCTACTTTCGTCAATGCACTGCTACTATAATCATATTGCCAGATTTCTACAGTCGCATTATTAGTAGAAGAAGTGATAGTATAGCTTACTTTAGTGATATCACAACTATAGGACAAATAAATTGTATCGTTGTTAATATTGGTATAACCTACCGTAATGGTTGCATTGCCATTGCTAATATTTCCACTCTCTACTTCGTAGCCAATATCTCCGTCATCAGCGTTGTTGTATTTCAAAGTCAATGCGGCTGTGTTAAGTGCAAATATGCTACTATCTATATAGTCAATTGTAATGGTTAAGTTATCACCACTAGCGATATATACATTGTATACATTATCGCCAATATTGTATATAGTGCCATTATTGTTCGAATACAAGCCGCTAACTGCACTAAGCGTAATTGTATATAGTGTGCTATCATTGCTATCGCTAACTGTATATACAATAGATTTGTTGTCTGTTCCTACCGAAGCCGAAGATTGCAAATAGTTATAGCCATTGGTTGGCAATAAATTGATATTAGTATCAATCTTAGTATATTTCTGCTCAAAGCCGCTAAATTCTATTTGTATATTCTTATGAAGATCCTTGGCAACAGTTATTGTAAGAGTTCTGTCGGTCCTAATGTAGACTATATTCACGTCATTTACACTACCAACAGTGACAGGGGCTTCCGTTGTTAAATCAATTTCAAGATTAGAATAAATAACATTATAAATACTATTATTATATTGGGCTGTGCTTACCACAGCATTAATAGTGCTATTAATGTACTTCTGACTTATAGTATAAGTCTGCTCTACTGCATTGTCGTACCAACCAGTTGTCCAACTAGAACTACCTGATATAGCGTCATCAAGATTTGAAGATACTGTGCCGCTAAATTGTTTGGAACTGATAATTTTATTTAAGTTCAATGTATTGTCAGCATTGATACCATTAGCATATATCAATGTAACAGTAGTATCATAGATAATTGTGTTGCCTTCAGCGACTACCAATCCAATATTACCTTTGTCAAGAGAATCTATCGACGTTACAAGTTCTAATACATTATTGTTTCCTAAGTCGATAGTCGATCCTATTGCTTTGCCTGTAAGATCTATTATTGCACCATTTGTTAGAGTGATATTAAGTGTAATAGGTTCGTTATGGGCTATTTCTTTAATTATTGCATTAGTTGTGCTTAAATCGATTGATTGGTTATTAATGTTTTCTGTTGTTTCGTCATTTATTTTGAAATGTGTATAAGCCGCTGTAATCTCGATGTCGCCTATTTCATTCTCTAGTTCGGAATACTCAAATGTAAGTGTGTGATATTTCCCCACACCACCTATAGTGTATACTATATCGCTGACAATATGGCCAAGAGTAATGGTGTATACTATATTGCTGCCATCAACTTTACCACTTACAGATATTGTTGTTAGATATTGCGTAGTTTCATCAACTGTATATTCGAATAATCCACTATCCCCAATAGTATATACAATGCCATCTTTCTTAATCTTAACATCACTTAAATCAATTGTAGTGTTATTAAATAAACCAGTAATAATCAGACTGTCTTCGGTCTTGTTCCACTTCGTAGCACTAATGCCTACACTCGCGCCATTCTCATCTAGACCCAAGGTAGTAGGGATGGTCACAGTAAGGACACTACTGCTATTATAGGTTACTTTTGCATTATCAACACTTGTTGTTATTTCACCACTATTAAGGACAGTTATGTCGTAC
>CAMEKS010000058.1 GCA_945921465.1 uncultured Clostridia bacterium
CATCAACAGTAATATCCATAATTTCTTGACCGCTAATAAAGTATTTTGCTTCTTGGAATTGTGAATCCATTGTTTTCTTGGTCTTTTCTCCAAGGTTTATAGCCTCATTTGAACCAAATAAATCTGCGGAGAATGTTTGTGATAATGAATTGAGCATAGTTGTCGCAACCAATAATAACGCTGTTGAAATTAAGAATCCAACTATTTGATTTACATCTACATACCTAAACAATAATGTTTGATTTAGCACCTGTATACTACTGTTTGAAACAGTCGGCATAACGTTACCCATTTTTTGAAGTAGAATTATCAATATGAAATATGCATTAACTGCCACTATATATCCATACATAGTAAAGAACCGTTTTATAAAGTTTGACTTCCACTTTCCTATCGCCTTTTCATTTATGGAGTTTAAGCTAAACACTGCTGGACTAATAGCAAAACAAATAGCAAGTTCAAACATAGAACTAATAACACCATATAAAACACTAATCATAGCCTTTAAAAGTATAGTGCTTGCAATTACTAATATAATTATATTTAATTGCGACATATCATAAAGATTAACGACATTAATGCCAGTAGCATTATTAAAGGTGTAGTTTAAATTGCATTTGCCACCATCTAGGTGATAAACATAATTAGTTTTAACACCTTGATATAATGGTAGTGAAACATCGGCTTTAAATATTGAAATAATATCACTTATTGTATCTGTAATTGTAGCTGTAGAAAAAATCTTTTTTATGTTAGAGATTATAGTTTCGCCTATAGAATACTCTGTTGCAGTATGTTCTTGACTAACATAATAAACACCTAAATCTACATTTGCTATATCAAATGAGTAAACTTCTTCTCTATAGAACTCAATGTTACCATTAGAACTCCTAATCGCAGTTGGCTTACCACTAGCATCAAAAATACCTTTTGCAATAACTGGATAATAAACAATTTCTCCGGTAGAACTTGCGTAGTACTCGCTATATGGAGTATTGTGTTCATCTGCTTTATTTGCCATAATAAATGGTTCATACTTTGCCGTTTGGTCATTATAAACACAAATTATGAAAATGCTACCAAACTTTTCATCCGAAACAGCGTTATCATAGTTTATTTCATATTCTAGGTCAACCAATTTTTCTTCTGCACGATTTTCAATACCTGCAAGTTTCAAAACTATTTGTTTACTATTTTCATCACTGTTTAGTATGTTTTCACCTACAGAATTTTCTACCACATCGGCACAGGCAATATATAGCAAGGCCAAATATCTACTTTGAATTGACGCACTAGTTTCACCACTATACTCGCTAAAATCAGTCAAGTAGTTTAACGCATCTATACGATAATCTTTAAGTGTTTTATCTATATCAAAATCTAATCCAACAAAATTTAAAATTCTATACAAATTTAAAATTCCGCAGTTTTCTTGTGCAAGTGTAGATAAATTAAAATTAATATTTACAATTTGTCCACACTCGTCTATTGTTTTATCTGAATAAATAAATTCTCCAAAGGCGGTTAACAGATTTTGTGCTTCAACGTATTTTTCATCATACATATTTTTGGTTGCTTGTGCTTCGATTGTATAAAATGTAATACAATCTCTTACTATCTTCATTTGAATTTCATTTAATGAGCTATAATAATTGCCGTTACTATTAAATTTAAAATCGTCAAAAGCCTCAATGTATGTAAAGAAATATGTAAGTTTATCATTGTATGAAAGATCTGCGTTTGACACATAGCTATCACTTACTGTCGTATAATACTCATCGTAAATATATTCCGTAAACGAATTGTTAACATCATTAACATCTACATTATATTTAAAATAATTAAGATAATTAGTTATATAACCATAAACTAATGAGGTTGATTGCATTGCATACAACCCATTTTTAAATTTATTTAAATAACTAACTGCATTTTCGGCTTGAGTTATTGTATCCCCATACTTATCTTTTATAGAATTGTAATAACTATAGAGCAAATATAAGTCGTATTTACTTTCATCAGTTAAAGCACTAAATTTTGTTTCTCCATCAATGATTTTATTGTTTATTGCATAAAAATTATCGAACTTCTGTATTAAATTAGTATTACTACCAAAATCTACATCACCTAGCATTTCATTTAATGTCGTCAAAAGCATTTCAGCATACGATTCTTTATATTCCCCGTCTTTTGTAAAATTACTATAAAAATCAACTGTGTCGGTTTGGTCATAAGAAAGTTTTGTAAAATTAGATTTCGTTTGCAATCCAAAGCACAAGTTCCCAAATTCTTTCAAAAATTGTTTCAAGTATCCAAATACACCATCTTGGTCAATTATTCCAGCATAAGCATTACCTATTCCATACGATAATACTTCATCAGACTTTTCTATAGAAATATATCTATTAATCATTTCATATGCTTGTGCATCGTTTTCAATTTGACCAATTAATAATGTTTGCCCACTTAAATAGTTGCTAAAAATTATGCCAAAATTGTTTTTAATATAAGTTAATTGCTCAATAATCTCAACTATGTATTTAAATTTATTCTTATCGTGTAAAAAGCTTGCTAAATCTGTTGCTGTGTAATAAATTTGCTTATCGTTTTTTATGTAATAATAATTATTTATTAATTCAACTTCTCTATCTGAAAATTCATACTTATAATCTGCATCGTTTGATAAAGTAGCTAACATTAAGTCTTTACTAAGTTTATCTATAAGTTTATTGATATCTACCAAATCACTATGCAAATTCATCTCTAAATTATCAATTGCAAGTTTATTAAAATCGGTTAAAGATTTATACGGCGTTTTGTTCTTTATTTGAGTTTCTAATGAGTCTAATAATAGATTGTTGCCATATATCAATTCTAGAAAACCTCTTGTTGACATCGCTTGAGAAATATTATAACTATATCCATTTACCGTAACATTAAAGCCTGCTTGAACCTTTGTAGATAAATATGATTGAAATGCGTAAATCAGTTGATACTTATAATATTCTCTTAATTTCTTAATTATTTTTTTCTTTTTCAAAGAATTTGATGTATTCTTTGAGGCAAATTCTATATACTCGCTTAAACTCCCTTCAATTTCCTTTGCTTCACTTGATGTTATAGTGTTAGCGCTCAAAATAGAATCTATAGTAAAGCTCAAATCGGAATTTACTGAAATTTGCCCTTCCTGATACATTTTAATGTAATTATAATATACCGTATCGGAACTACTATTAATTATAATGTCATCAATAATTAATAGTAGTTCCGATACGGTATATTATAATTACATTAAAATGTAATTATAATATACCGTATCGGAAC
>CAMEKS010000059.1 GCA_945921465.1 uncultured Clostridia bacterium
GGATGGAGACGATTCGAGGGTATTTAACGTTCCTGTAAATAACAGCTCAGAACAACATGATACTACTGTCACGATTACGGTTACTATGGCAGAGGCTTATTCTAAGGTATCTTCTTTGACCTTAGTACAAGGTGGCGATACTATAACAATAGACTTTGCTAATATTAACACAAATGGAGAAGGTAAATATGTAGACTCTACTGGTAGCGTTATAGGCTTCTTTGGCCAGACGATTACGGGACTTAGCATAACTAAGCGTGGCGAAGCGGCAGCCAATACTATACTAACCATATCATATACCATAACATCCGATTTGAATTGCACAATTCAATGCAGTGATATGCAGCAAGATTCTTATACACTAGCAATGAACTTCAAGGACACAACAACTGGCTTGTTGGGTGCCGATAGTACCATATTAACGGCCGATGCTTCGGCAAGATCAAGCACTGCTTGGAATCAAGACAATATGTATATCACTAGTGTGTTAGTTAACGGTGAAGAATGGGATAAAACATCTGCAATTCCTTATGGCGCAACAGTTACAATAACATTTACCGCAGGGGCTTGGCTAGATTGGAAGAATTTGGGAGTTAATGATTTTGGAATAAGTTGCAATGAAGGTACGATTAACCCAAGCATAAACATAAGCAATAACGTAGTTACTATCACATTCACAGCGACGCCTACATTAACCGATACAAGCAATATTACCTTTAATGTATCCGCATCTAGGGTGGAAGAGGATGTAATAGTTAAGGCGATTAAGTATCAGGGACCTATAAAAGAAGGACTAATCGAACAGAGTCCTTACATTGCAATAGATGGACACTTAGTATACAGCCCTAGCAATAATGGTATAACCTTTAGTCTTAAGGATAATGCTGCAGATAATAATAATAATACATATGCAATCTATAGAGGTATGACAGTATCTCAAGACAATATAAGAGGTGCAATTGATTTTAATGCAGGTAATGGTCTGAAACTCGCAGGTTTTGTAGTAGCGACTAGTAATGAAGCAAAACAAAATGGTTATGATATTAAAACTATTTTGGATAATCAGAATAGATTCTTAGTAACTGATCCTCTAAACGATTCTCTTGCAAATGAATATGGATATATATCGGGTACATTACTTGCTACATATACTGCCTACGAAGTAAGTGTAAAAATATACAAAACAGACACATTTACAGGCGATAATTTGCTGACAAATATTACTGTAAAATTTGGTAAAGTAGATCTATCCTCTGCAGTAACTGCAATAAAAAATCTACCTGATAGCCCATTAAATAATTATAAATTTATACATGCATGGAGGTTTCATTGTCCTAGGAACTTAACTGACACACAGTTAACTAGTAAAACATATACTACAACAAATGAAGATAATTTAAAAGAAGGAAATATATATCGATATACTATTGGTGAAAATACTGACCGTTATACTGCAGCAAGGCTATCTGCATTATCATTAAATGGACAAATCATGAACCCAATATACAGAGACTTTAATATTAAGGGGCAGTTGACAAACGATACTGGCTTAGAAATTGGAGATATAATCAAGGATTCACAGAAAGTATATATTTACTACGAAGATGCTACTAACGGGTGGACTTATAACACGGCTAAGCCTGCAGAAGTAGTATCTTATCAGGCTGCAAAGATGGGTAGCCTGTACTATGTTGTATGTAATAATGTACTATACAAATTAACTAATCTATCTGATATGGTAATTTTGGATAAGTTAAAGTCTCTTGAGTCTTTAACGGAAGAAGAACGCAAACTTGAAAAAAATAAGCCTAGTATACTAGATGTAATAACTACCAATGGCACCACTATTACTAATTATTATTATTACAAGACCTACGAAGATGGTCAATGGATAGGCAGTGCTATTATGCCAGATTCATATTACGATATAATAAATGCAGTAAAATATATAAAGTCGGACAGTGATTATAATATTTATTTTGTAAAAGATGAATATGTTGTTTCAATTAGTAAAAAAGATTCCGAGAAATCCACATCCTATAACGACATAATTAATAACCCTAAAGAACACAAAGCAGCACCAGTTGAATTAAAAACTTTAATTTTATCATCTATAGGTAATGGCACTAATTATTATTATTACAAGACCTCCAAAACTGGACAATGGATAGGCAGTGATACTATGCCAGGGACATATACTGATATAATAAATGCAGTTAAATACAATAAAGAAGGAAGTAGTTATAATGGCTATGTTTATTATGTAACTGGTTCAGATGTTATTTTAATTAGTAGCGATAATGCGGCCAACAGTGACGCCTATAATAACATAATTAATAACCCAGGCAGTTATGAGGCCGATTCAGCAAAATTAGAAGCTTTGGGACTGATATACAACAAATTTGATATAGTTAACTATATCAATGGCAGGAGATTCTATCCTACGGCATTTGACTTACAACAATAAGCAATCAACATCGGTACGAAGATAGGAACCAACAAGGCATTAGCAGGTATATCTGTAAGCAGTGCCCAAGATGGTTCTAGCACATCTCCTCAGACAATAACGGATTCATTTATACCAGCTGGCACCAATACTGACGTTTTGGCTATATTTAAGGAATGCATGATGCATTATTCATCATATATTAAGGGATCTAGATTAATGTCGTTGCGTGAATTGGGTATATTAACTGCTAATTATACAATCTTGCAAGAAGCGAATGTAAGTGTAGAATATTCGGTTAATGGTGCGGCATTTAACGACACTGAACTTAAGAAAATTTCTACAAGTTATTCCAAGAGTACCCTAATGCCTATATCAGATTTTGTTGGCGGCATTAATAATAGTGCTGTTACGATTGCGAGTGGATATACTAATGAAGAGTTTATTAATAAATTGTATGACACAGATAACTACAGCAATATGTCTTGGCAATGGATACCATATAGATTTGATGAAACCACAAATAATTATGTACCATTAGATAAGTATAAAGATGGTGATAGTGCGTATATAATCAATGGCACAAATATATCAGAGATAACGACAATAGATTGGGATAGTATTATTAAGTCTTATCCTGACCTAGCCAAAGTAGAGTTCCAACTAGTAGGTGAACTAGGATATGATGCTGATCATCCATATCTAATATCTAGTGACACTGATTGGGACTATATAGTACTTACCAGATCCGATGCAAGCATCACGCCATATTGGAATAC
>CAMEKS010000060.1 GCA_945921465.1 uncultured Clostridia bacterium
CTCACACATATTTGGGCGACAATGCACTTGCCGTTGTTTTGGCAGGCAGTGCTGGCAAAGGTAAATTTGTTGAGGGCTGGAGCGATCTAGATTATCTAATCGTAATTAAATATATTGATCGCAACGCCATAGCTCAAATCCAACAAAAGATTGCCATCGAGCCTATACATATTGGCCTAACCATACTTACATATGGCGAAATACAGCAATCTATTATTTCCGCCAAGGATATTATAACTTTGTTCGAGATTGGCTGCGGGCACAACCAAATTATATATATGGCCAAAGATTATCATTGGCGTAAAATTACTAAATCAATGGTCTGGAATTGCACCAACGCCGAACTAGGCAAATGTATCAAGAGTATCAAGACCAAAACTTACACTAATTATAGAGAATGTTTTAAGCAACTAGTGCTATTTAAGAAATTAATTTTACGTCTTAACCACATTATTGCTTATGATTTTGATGAAATAGATAATATAATGAACGCTAAATTGCACGACAATTATTTGCCTTTAGTTCCACTATTTCTTCAACGAAACAACTTAGACGTATCCACTCTTAATCAACAAATAGTAGAATACGTCAATATATGGGAGGCAAAATGGTCAAAGTAAAATTAATGCCATACATTTATCATACTGCATCCAGAGATATTACTGTTAATTCGTATCTAGTCTCATCCGACAGTACTAATGTAGTGATAGATCCTTGCGATATCGACGCAATAGTAGAAACCCTTGGCACTAGAAAATTGGATGCTGTTCTGCTAACTCATGGGCATTGGGACCATATATTAGGCATCAAAGATTGTGTAGAACGATTTGGTTGCAAAGTATATGCCTCTGTCAATGCTCCAGCCAAGTTTGCAGACCCTCACCTTAATTGCTCGGATACTCATAACTTCGTATATCAAACACATATTCCGCAAAGTTCGCTGGTGCTTCTACAAGGAGATAGCAATTTCGTTATAGGCGACATCAATGTCACAGCCCAACATTTTGGCGGGCACTGTGATTGCTCTATTTTTTATTATATCCAAGACAACTGTTTTGTGGGAGACAGCCTATTTGTGCACAAGGTGGTACACACCGAATTCCCTACATCTAATGCTACCGAGCTTGCAATTAATACAAAAAATTTTCTAGACTCGCATCGTCTAGAAAATCTTAATATCTATCCAGGTCACACCGACCCTTACAAATTATCAGAAATTATTTAATGTCTTTCGGACTCATCCATATCTTTGGATAGCCCTTTTATTCTAACCTCATTGGCAGGACTAATTATTCCAAGTTCAGAGCAAATGTTATAATCCACTTGCCTTTGATACTCATCATAATCCTCTAAATGCACACCATTGAAATGAGCAAAGCCAAGCGCCTCGCCATAGCGTTCTCTAAGTGCATCCATTTCTTCAATGTTCCGCTGCATTATAGTATACTTTTCGTCTTGCAACACCACAAAAGTAGCGGTTGGGCGAGATCTAATATACTTTTCCCTTATATCGTGCTTCAGCTTACGTGCAGCATTGTATAAGCCCTCTTCTCCCAAATTATTATCGCTTAAAACAATTGCAAGTCCAAAATCAACGAATTCTTGCTTGTATGCTTCTATTGTAAATTGCATATCCCGCATTCTAGTCGCACTCGTTTCATCCGTCATGTCCGATGCTGCCATTTCCAACTCTCTCTGTTTGATACTAAACTCTCTAAAACTAGGGATGCGATAAATATTATCAATGCTATCTTTTAGGCTAGCCTCAGCCAATTCGTCTTTTATTATATTCATTCCACGCTTGTTAATGAAGTCTGGCTTGATTATTAATACCGCTTTCTTATCCATCGCAGCCTCCTATTACAAATAGATTAATATAACATCTGCCACAAAGTTTTTATTATAATTAGTATATCACATATGTATCAAAATTGCAATAGCAGTCTATCAAATGAATCTTTATTGTCTATCAAGTATCGTTTTATATTTGATGTCATTACTAATATACAAGGTCGTAGCGTTCAGATGCCAAAGCCAAATACACTACAAAAATAGAGTTTGCAACGACACCTAATTACTATCAAATTTTTACTAAAAGTTATAAATATGATTTCTGAAATGCCTTCAATCTACTAAATAAAATCTCACATATATCGGCAAATCATCTAATCAACCTCTAAGCGACCTACCTTGGTCAATCACAAAATCACTGCCCGTAGTGTTGTCGCAGATAAATTTAAGTAAAGTAATAATATACTCCGCTACATTATCTGCACTATCTATCACGCCTAGCGGAATTTTACCAGCGACAGCCCTAACCTGATCTTTGTTTCCCAGCCAACTATCATTCATCGGCGTAGCACAAGCCCCTATCGACAACGAATTGACGGTAATCTTGCGATCGGCCAGCTCTAGCGCCAATTCCTTAGTAAACATCTTTAACCCAGCCTTACTTACATCATAAGATATTTTCCCAACTCTTGGGCAAGTAGAGTGAACCGACAGCACATTAAATATCCTGCCACCCTCTTTCATTAAGTTAATAGCATCTCTAGTA